>JAIMBL010000313.1 GCA_023511615.1 Leptolyngbyaceae cyanobacterium HOT.MB2.61 | reverse complement strand
TCATCGCTAGGAATTCCAATTGAAAAAGATGGCAAAAAGCTACTTGACCTCATCCTCCTCAGAGACTATGTTAGCTGAGCAACGCACTGACCACCTCCCAGCAACTCACCATCACACCTCTCACCAGCACCCCCTCGATGCTGTCCTGACCGATACCCTTCTGGGCGCTCTCGCGATCACAGATAACCTTGAACGACTGCCGTAACTGACAATCTTCTAGGCGGTTTCGGACTCACAAATCACCTCGAAGAACGAGTGCAAGGATTGGATGTGGAGCCAGCTAACTCTTGCATAAGCTGACTTCTAGTACCAGCTAACTCTTGCATAAGCTGACTTCTAGTAGAGATAGATCGTTGTGTAGCAGCAAGCTAGACGGGTGCTGTAGCCAGTGAACAATTTTGAGGTAGGGAAAGCACTTTTCCGGCGTTGCTGAAAAGCAGGATGAATCGAAACGAAGTTTCGAGCATACAGCAACTATTTCATATCCAGATTCAGCAATGCCACTTTTTCCTTCGATGGGTGGAGTGTGGGTGAGGAGACAGTTATGGCCATAACATCCAAATTACAGAAGTTTTCAGTTGAGTTAGCCACACTTTGAAGGGCTAGAAGCTGGCCTTAAGGAGCTGGTGTTCCGCCAGGAAAACTTTGACGGGTCGCCGACCCTCAAAATTTAACCCCCATCAACTTCCTGGGTATTCGCTAACCGTCAAATTCAATTTGATAGAGTACCAGGGGCTAGGGGCTGAAGTGTGGTTGATGCATTTGAAACTGGCTGTAAGGTCAGCATAGGATATTTATTCAAATTTTCCCTCTTAGCTATGAAGTCAATTTGCAGAAACTTTCAGGCTCTTGGAACTGGAATTCTAAGCGCACTGTTTTTGGGCAGTCTGGTTGCTGTTGATGCCCAGCTTGATTCAATAGCAGCAGAGCGTTTAGAAAAGAGGATAGTTTCTCAGATAATCCGGGTCAACGATCCGGCGGAATTTCCTCTGAATGCTGGCAGTAAACCTTTCTTTCCGCGATCGCTCGGTATCTCTAACAATCCCTTCCCTTTCCGCGCCATCATTGGGCAGGATGACCGGGTGCCGATGGTCAGCCGCCAGTTTCCCTGGTCTGCGATCGGTAGAATTGAAGGAGTTTCAGCCGAAGGGAAGCACTATAGTTGCACGGGAACCCTGATGGCCAGAAACATTGTGTTGACTAATGCTCACTGTGTTGTGAACCCAAGTACGCATCGAGTGAGTCGATCACTTAAGTTCAAACCCAACCTGATCAACGGCGTTTTACAAGATGAAGCCGACGTGGGCATTGTCCAGGCTTATTACTATGCTACAGACTTCAAGGGAAAAGCCGATGTAGTTGATGTCAACGACTGGGCCGTGCTGAAGCTCGACAAGCCCCTGGGTGAAAAATACGGCTTTTTAGGTTGGAAGGCAGTTTCAGCCACTGAATTCATGAAAGCCTCCAAAACCCTTGCCCTGGTCGGTTACTCCGCTGACTTTCCAAAAATACCCAAAAGCTATTCTGGCCTGGAACTGACCGCTGGGCCTGGACTAACAGCAGGGGTTCATCAAGGGTGTAGCATCTTGGGCGAAAAAGGGGGGCTACTGTTACACGATTGCGACTCCAGGGGAGGAGCCTCCGGTGGTCCGATTCTGGCTAAGATTGATGAAGAGTACTACGTGGTTGCTCTCCATGCTGGCTGGAGAAAGATCGATGGCAGGATCACCAACTATGCGGTGAAAATGTCTCAAATTGAGGATTGGCTGAACCGTTCTGCGCAAAAGAACCGCTAAATTCCAATATGGAACACCCCTGGTGTGGCAGGATAATCATTTGACCATCGACCGACTTCGGCAGAATGGCTGCGAGCCCATTATAAACAACTCTTCAGCCCCTAGCCCCTTAAAGCCAGCTTCTAACCCCTCAAGGAGGATGGCTAACTCAACTGGAAAACTCTGTTGGAAAACTCTGTAAATTTTGGCCTTACCTATCAGGGTGTGATGTCGAAGAGGGGTGGGTAGAATAAGTCTGCCAGAAACGGCATGACGCAACCCCCAGTCACAGGGATTTCACTGATGATAGCTACACCGGATAGCCTGAAACTTGCCCTGCAGCATCAGCGAGAAGGTCGGGCAGATGAAGCTGAGCAGGTCTATCGCCAGATTCTTGAGCAACAGCCAGACTCTGTTGATGCTCTGAACTTGCTGGGTGCCCTGATTTATCAGCAGGGTAGATTCCAGGAAGCAGTTGCCTGTTTTGAGAAGGTTCTGACTCTGCAACCCGACAATCCGGATTCTTACAACAGCATTGGTGTGGTGTTGAAGGGGCAGGGCAGGGCAGAAGAAGCAGTGAGCTATTACCGTCAGGCATTGGAGTTGCGCCCGGATCACCCGGAAGTCCATAACAATCTGGGAAATGCACTGCGACAGACTGGCAATATTGAAGAAGCGATCGCCGCCTACCAGCAAGCCATTGCCCTCAAACCCCACTATCCAGAAGCCCACAACAACCTGGGAGTTGCCCTCAAGGATCGAGACCAACTGGAAGAAGCCATTGCCCATTACCAGCAGGCGATCGCCCTCCGCCCCAATTATGCTGAAGCCTATCAGAATCTGGGGGTAGTTTTTCAACGTTTGAGCAGATTGGAGGAAGCAACTCAGGCCTACCAGCAGGCGATTGCTCTGCGCCCCAACTATCCAGAGGTTTACAACAGTTTGGGCAACCTGCTACAGCAGCAGGGCCGGTTTGAAGAGGCGGTAGTTCAGCATCAACAGGCGATCGCCCTTAGGCCCAATTTCCCAGAAGCCCATCACAGTCTGGCAAATGCGCTCCAGCAGCAGAAAAAGTTGGAAGAAGCGGTAGCCGAGTACGAGCAGGCTTTAAGGTTGCGTCCTGACTATCCGGAGGCATGCAGCAATCTGGGCAATGCCTTACAGGAACAGGGCAAAGTGGAGCAGGCAATCGCCCAGTATCGGCGAGCCTTAGAATTGCGCCCTAGCTTTGCCGAAGCCCACAGCAACCTGGGAGCCGCCCTCAAAGAACAGCACAAACTGGAGGAAGCGATCGCCCATTTTCAAGAGGCGATCGCTCTGCGCCCCGACTATGCCGAGGTTTACAACAATCTGGGCAACGTTTATCAGGAGCAGAACCGGGTGGAAGAGGCGATCGCCTGCTACCGGAAGGCTCTGGAAATCAAACCCGACTTTGCTGAAATTCATAGCAACCTGGGCAATATCCTCCAGCAGGAAGGTCAGTTTGAGGAAGCGTTTGACCATTTTCACCGGGCGATCGCCATCCAGCCCAATTATGCCGGAGCCTATAACAACCTGGGTATCGCCCTGCGCAACCAGGGGCGGATTCAGGAAGCATCGGAGGCATATAAGCGGGCGATCGCGATCGATCCCAACTTTGTGGAAGCCCATTGGAACAAAGCCCTCAACCAGTTGCTGATCGGCAATTTTTCAGATGGCTTTGCAGGCTACGAGTGGCGCTTTCAGTGGAGTCGCTTCCAGAAGCAAACGCCTCCCCGTTCCTACCCCCAACCCCGCTGGGATGGTTCCCCGCTAGCCGGTAAGACCCTCTTTCTCTATGCTGAACAGGGAATGGGCGATACGATCCAGTTCATTCGCTTTGTTTCCCTGGCTGCCGAACGGGGAGGGCGAGTCCTTGTTGAATGCCACCCTCCCCTGGTCGAACTGTTGAGAACGGTATCCGGTATCACTCAAATCATCCCTTATGGCAGTCCCATCCCTCCCTTTGATGTCCATGCCCCGTTAATGAGTCTGCCCTATATTCTCGGCACCACCCTGGACACCCTTCCTGCTAGCGTTCCCTACCTCCACCCCACCCTTTCCCCTTCTCCCTCTCTAACAACCAACAACCAGCAACCAACAACTGACCTTCCCTCCTTCCTCAAAATTGGCCTTGTCTGGTCTGGCAACCCCGAAAACCCCTATAACCGCGCCCGAACCTTTCCGTTAGAGCGAATGCTAACCTTGACGGATTTGCCGGGTGTTCGTTTTTATAGTTTGCAGAAAGAGCCGCCGGTCAGCGATCGCTCCCTGCTCCAGGCCCATCCCGAAGTGCAGGATTTGCGAGACCATCTCACCAGTTTTGTTGCCACCGCCTCCTTTATCAACCAGCTCGATTTGGTGATTTCAGTTGATACTGCTGTTACCCATTTGACCGGAGCCTTAGGCAAACCCGTCTGGCTGCTACTACCCTATGCGGCTGACTGGCGCTGGATGCTGGATCGAGAAGACAGCCCCTGGTATCCCACCCTGCGAATCTTCCGGCAACCCTCTTTTGGAGATTGGGATAGCGTCCTGGATCAGGTCCGCCAGGCATTAATCAAACAAACCAGCGGAATTGCAATAGAGACATCGGAACCCGAAGCCCCAGAAAGCACCCCCCCCTCAAACCTCAAACCCGGTGGGGTGTACACAGCGGAGGCTGCCGCCCATCTTAGGGGGGTGGATGTCGGGGGGGG
>JAIMBL010000312.1 GCA_023511615.1 Leptolyngbyaceae cyanobacterium HOT.MB2.61 | reverse complement strand
TTGAGCGTATCTTTCAAGGCTGGATTCTAGCTCATGCCCAAGATGGGTATACACAGTAGCCCAAAACGGGAGAGGGATTTAGGGTGAGGGGGGTCGGCAAAGTTGCACATCGCGTTGAAAGAGTAGTTTAAGTTACTCTTTCACCGGCAAGCCGGAAGAGCCCTCCTGGCCTTAGAGAATTTGGCTTATTCAACTGAAACCTCTGTCATTGTTTGGGATCGAAAAACAGGGGTTTGCGCCTACAGATAACGAATGTCATTCTGTTAATCGCGTGCCAATTAGCAAATCCAATCCCAAATTATGCAAGACCTTACCTCAACTGGCTCCGCTACCCAGACAACGTCTTTAGCCCCTGAAAAGAACATTCAACTACTCGTACTGGATATTGACGGGACGATCGCTGGGGCTGATAACAAAGTTCGCCAACCTGTTAAAAAAGCCGTCCAGGCGGCTCAAGCAAAAGGAATTCAAGTTGCGATCGCCACCGGGCGCATGTATCAATCGGCCCTGCGCTTCTATCACGAAATTGGAGCCACTCTGCCATTGATGGTCTACCAGGGTGCTCTGGTGAAAGACCCGTCTACTGGTACCGTCCACCGCCACTGGACTGTTCCCAAACATCTGACCCTGGAACTGCTCGACTATTTTGAGCAACCAGAATTGCGATCGCTCCTCTCCGTTCACTTTTATATCAATGACCAGCTTTACGTACGGGAAATGACTCCTGCAACGGAGGACTACATCTCCCGTTCTACCGTCAAACCCATTCCCGTAGGCGATCTTCGCTGTACGCTAGACACCGAACCAACCAAAGTTTTAGCTTTGACCGATGACCCGATTCTGATTGACACCGTGTTGGGCGACCTGCGTAAACGCTATACCCCCGCCGAACTTTACCTCACAACCTCCGTTGCAACTTTCTTCGAAGCAACCCATCCCAAAGTCAATAAGGGAACTGCTGTGCAGTACCTTGCAGAAGACTACCTGGGAATTGGGGCAGAAAACGTGATGGTCATTGGGGATAACTTCAACGACATCGAAATGATTGAATACGCCGGAATTGGAGTGGCAATGGGAAATGCACCAGAAGGCGTTCAGGCAAGAGCCAACTGGGTTGCCCCCGATGTTGAGGCAGACGGGGTGGCAGTGGCGATCGAAAAGTTCTTGCTGTAAGTCTGGTTAAAAAGTTGGGAGGGGAAGAGTGGGGGTTAGTTGGGGAGCAGTTTAATTTCGATGAAGGCCCCACGC
Organism: Leptolyngbyaceae cyanobacterium HOT.MB2.61; assembly: GCA_023511615.1. Lineage (GTDB taxonomy): Bacteria > Cyanobacteriota > Cyanobacteriia > Leptolyngbyales > Leptolyngbyaceae > Leptothermofonsia. The sequence continues at coordinate 3,275 of JAIMBL010000312.1, read as the reverse complement.
TACTTCAGAACAACTCCAAACCTTAGATTGATTCCTGCGAACCTTTAAAGTCAGAAAGGGCACCGACGACTTGCCGTGTTTCGTCTCGGTGCCCTTGCTGGTTCGCTCCTCACACGATTCAAATATATCCGACCTGTTTGGGTTTGTCATCCCCAAATAAATTAAAAAAAGTTATTCGTCTCCCCCAACCAATTCCGATGGCTTCCTGCCAGTGAAGTGAAGGAAAAACGGCTGTTCTACAGATCTGACGGAGTACTTATACCTAGTAGATTGTTGAGTAACCAGTAAAGTATGCGCTGAGTTGCCATAACTAATCCCAATTGGGCTTGTGCCAGATCAGTCGAATCGTTCACTACACTATGCCAGATTGGGCGATCGCGGTGAAACACTTGAAAGCACTGGCTCATCTCTTTCGCCAACCGAAAGCTTTCATTTGCCAGGGGCTGAGGCCATAACCTACCCACTTGATCTAAAACAGCCAGAAGCTGGCAGATGAGACGACGTTCTGACGGGTGGGCCAAACGCAAGTGAAAATCGGGAGTCAGCCAGGGAACCGATTCTGGATTTGCAAACTGCCACACAGCAGAACCCTGCTCAGATTGGTCCAGGGTAATCAACCCCTCCCGCTGCGCCATCTGTAGAAGAGAGCTACACCGGGCGTGGGCATGTTGAATCACAAAAACCTGAGTCTGGAACTCAGAAGCAGGAATTGAGGATTGTAGTGCAGTCAATGATGAGTTGAGGGAGTTGAGAGTTGTTCCGGGCAAGTTGTAAAGGATGAAATTGAGCCAGGCTGCAATCGCGCGATCGCCCAACTTAACTTGAATCAATCCAGCTGAGGTTGCCTGAACGGAAACATCATGAACACCCGCTTCCAATCCGCAGGCACCAGACCAGTCATCTGGCCAGCCAAATGTGTGTTCTGCTACAAAATCTGCTATCTGCTCCGTAATTTGAGCAACCGATTGAGAGGATTGGGCAGCAATTTTGTGGGTAATTGCGGTTGAATAAACAATTTGAGTAGAGCTTTTAATGCGCTTTAACTGAAGTTTCTCACCCGATTGAGGGAAGTTTTTGTGCTTGAACTGTTCAAAGATAGAACCCGGGGGGAATGAAATCTTTAAAATATCCCTCTGTAGGCAGAGTGACCGATATAGTCTAATTTGTAACAGTGTTAGCGGTGTAGGAAATATACTAGGCAAGCCTGCACTCATTGAACGCTTAGGATGAAAAAAAGCGAGGTTTCTGGTTGTTGTGATGAATTGCTGTTTCAGTCAGCACCTGAGCCGCAAGCCAGAGAAAGTTGTGTCAAAACTGCAGTAATTGCTGACGACCAAACGGTTTTCTTCGATTATCCTTATCCTTAATGTAATTGTGAAGACTGTAAAAAGATTTAGCATCAGCCTGAACAGCATTAGTCTGGACAAATGTGGGAAGTTTCACTCTTAGTCTAGAGATTAGTCTAGAGATCGCCCACTGAACGATTTGAGTTTTCCCTGGTAGTTCTAGTTAATTCCCAGCCTCCGCCTATGTATTCAGTATCGTCCAACTCAGAGGCATCCCGTCCATTTCTTACCTGGCAACGAATCATTGATTGGTCCCAAGAGCACTACCGCGTCCGCACATTTGCCAAGGATGAAAAAATCCCAGCCAGACCTGGACTTCTTTATCTGGTTCAGAAAGGTGCAGTCCGTCTCGTTGGGAGCGCCCAGGTTAATGCTACTAGTAGCAATTCTTCCCGTCTTCCTCGAATTAGCCCCGAAGAAGCATTTTTGGGTTTTGTTGGCGCTGGACAACCATTTGAGATTGTTGCCCAGTCTCCGTTTACGCTCCAGAGCTATGCCCATGTTGATCAAACCTCTGTTCTATGGATGTACTGGCATGATCTGGATAACTGGCCCCACTTCCGCCGCGAAGTGCTAGACGCGTTCCGCTATCAACACCAGCGCAAGTTGCTATGGTTGAGTACGCTGGGTCAGCGCCGCACCATTGATCGGCTACTAGGCTTTCTGACGCTGCTGATTGAGGAGTATGGAGAGCCTACTGAGAGCGGCTACTGTTTGCCGTTTCCTCTGACCCATGCTCAAATTGGGAGTGCGATCGGGTCCACGCGAGTCACCGTGACTCGCTTAATGGGCAAGCTTCGCCAGCGCGGCATGATTCGCACTCAGGGAGATAACTTGCTCTGCATCCCCACCGACTCCAGCCTGAACCGTTCTTCATGAGGTGGTGCTCAAATCGTAATGATTTTTGAGTTGTTAATGATGGTGGCTAGCGCCACTCATCATTACCTTGTTAGGTCTACCCTTCATGAGCCACGAGAGGGGATATCTGGAATTTTAAAGAATTTCTATAACAACTGATCCTGTGCCACTCTGTTCTAGATAGCGGCTGTATCTGGAAATTGGCTGCAAAGCATCTGCCCGCTGCTTCCACCAGGGCATTCATTACTATTCCAATCAGGGCCTTACCCGTTTGTTGCAGAGGCAGGTTGACAGATGGATGCTCAACTCCAAACACTTGCATAAACAGATCTGGATCGGGCCCTAACTGGATTGAGCCATGCTGTAGAACAGCATTCTTCTGGTATGCCTGGGCACTGCCGATTAGCTTTGCGCCGTCTTTCATCACCAGATCTGCACTGGTGGCCGTGCCAAAGCAGTTCGGATTTTTGATATACCCACGCCCTGCCTGTCCATAGTGAAGGTCAACACCGAGCGATCGCCATCCCTCCAGCAAAAACTCACAAATAGTCTGGTAAACCTGCATTCGGCTGCCCTTCAGACCTGAAGTAACAACGGTATAGGTCAAATCCCCATAATGCAACACCGCCCGCCCACCTGTTGGTCGTCGCACCAGGTCTACAGGATGCCCTTGCCAGGACAGACTTTGCCAGTGCTCAGGCCATCGAAGTTGATGATATCCCAAAGAAATGGCAGCAGGGTTCCAGGTATAAAAGCGCAGGGTTGGTGGGTGTTTCCCCTGCCCATGCTGAGTTAACAACCAGGCGTCTAGCGCCATCTGAAAAGCTCCCGATGCTTCCAGTAAGGGGATGAGACGCCAAGTTTGCATAGAACGTGAATCGGTGGGGGAGTGATGGGGTAGGAAGGGAGATGAGATTTGAGTTCTGAGTTTTGAGTTCCCACCTCACTCCTCATCCCTCACCCCTTATTTGACTAACAACCAACCACTAACAACTGACAGAGTTTTCAGTTGAGTTAAGTAGCTGGGTGCAATTAAATTAAAGATGGTTTTGGGGGTGGAGGGGATGAACC
>JAIMBL010000311.1 GCA_023511615.1 Leptolyngbyaceae cyanobacterium HOT.MB2.61 | reverse complement strand
GCGAATACCTGGGAAGTTGATGGGGGTTAAATTTTGAGGGGCTGCGACCCGTCAAAATTTTCCTGGCGGAACACTAGTGGCTATAGCTATAAATCAGTCGTGAGATGGAGAGGCTTTATGAGAAAGGGTTCCGCAGAAACCCTTTCTCACAATCCAAATAGGAGCGCTCTATTATTTGCATCGCAATGAACTAAAGATCTCGTCGGCTTTCTTGTCAGAATTCTTTCCATTAACCGTCAAAATCACCAATCGTTCGACGGGTCCCTCTTTGCGGCTGGCAATATACCGGACGGCAGGCACGGGAGCAGAGAATTCGTCTAAAGTTTGCCGTCCTACTTCAACGGTGATGAGGATCGTTGTGCCACAGAAGAGACGTCGTTCCGTATGGGATTCCAATACTTCAAACGGCTGGTTAGCTTCATCCGAAGGGGGATTTTCAAAGTCTCGCCTCAGTTCTTGCTGGGCTTCCTGTTCAACTTCCTTATTCAAGGGAGTTTTGCCCACAAACAGCAGTACATCCGCTGGAGAAGTGGTACTCCGCACCCAGGCAAGCTTAGCGCTACCAATATTGATGCCAAAAACTCCTTGAGAACCACCAGGAATTTTGTAGTCCAGCAGGCTCCTGGCGATCGCTTCGGCCTGCACAGGGTCAAAGGCATTATTCAGCACCTTAATGCCCAGCCCAATCATCCCCGCGGCAATCAGAGTGATCGCACCCATCACAATCAAAATGGTCTCCCACACACTGACGGGGTAGTGGGGAATTTCGTTGTTGGAGGAGAGGTCGGTTAAGGTGTTATGGGTTGTCATTTTCAGCCGGAAGAGTGGCAGGAATGGTGTTATCGGATTTGATCTACCAGCTTTATGGTACTGGTGGCTACTCATGGGCTTCAACACTAATGGTGCTTGCAGCCCCAGCATCATTTCGCTCAAGCTCTTTATTCTCCGTTTTCCTCTCCGTAATTTTGTGTTGAAGCCTGGTGGTTTTATACAAAGAGTTGGCTATTCACTTTTTTTCCGTCCAGTTTCGGCTAGAAATGCTAGAGTCACTAAGAAGTTTTATCCGGTTTCTGCGAGGAACAATGCTGAAACGGCGGAGAACACGAGTCTTAATCATTTTAGGAACAGGGGCATGCGCCCTGGCATTAGGTGGTGGTCTTTTGCTGGCACGGTTGAATGGCTGGTGGAGAAGTGAGCCATTTCAGGAAGCGGGACGGGGAAATCCTGCTCGAATCGAGGGAATTAACTCGCTAAAGGCGTTGCCGTCTCCCCAGCGCACAGCCAAACTGGAAAAAATTGCGAAGGGAGGTCACTCTTCTGACCGAAATCGGGCCCGTTACTTACTGGCCAATGAACTGCTGCAACAGGGGGAGGGGAAGAAGGCACTGGAGCAATTGCAGGGGTTAGAGACAAGCTACCCGGTTCTGGCAGCCCACGTGCTGCGTAAACAGGCCCAGGCCTATGAGCTGGTTAAAGATGAGGGGAATGCCCAGGCAACCTGGCAGGAACTTGTCAAACGCCATCCGGATGATCCAGTAACGGCAGAGGCCCTGGTTGCTCTGGGGCAGAAGGATCCCAGCCATTGGGGGCGAGCGATCGCTCAGTTTCCGGCCCACCCCCGCACGATTGAAATGGTACAACAGCGGCTGAAGCAAAACCCAAACCAGCCGCAATTGTTACTGGTTCTGGCCCGGCATGGTCACTATCTTTCCAACTACATTGCTGTGTTAGATCGGCTGGTTAGCGAGTATGCCAATCAACTGACTCCTCAGGATTGGGAAGCGATCGCCTTTGGCTATTGGGAAAAGCAACAATACGGCAAAGCCGGAGCCGCCTATGCTCATGCCCCCTACACACCACGCAATGCTTACCGTACAGCACGAGGGCTGCAATTGGGAGAAAGAAGTGGGGCTGTGCAGGCATATAAGCGGCTGGTTAAGGATTTTCCCCAAGCTCAGGAAACGTCCCTTGCCCTCCTGAGGCTGGCGCGGCTGGTAGAACCGAATGCGGCCATGACCTATCTGGATCAACTGATCAGCCGGTTTCCAGTGCGCGCGGGAGATGCGTTACTAGAGAAAATTAAGATATACGATGAACTGAACAGCTCAAAGTCAGCCGCCCAAATTCGTCAGGTTCTATTAACACGCTTTAGTAAGTCCAATGCGGCGGCAGAACTTCGCTGGAAACTGGCCCAGGCAGAAGCGGAAGCCAAAGACTTTCAAGCTGCCCAGCAGTGGGCAAAGCAAATTCTTGAGCAAAATCCTGATAGCGAGTTTGCACCAGAAGCGGGGTTCTGGATGGGCAAATGGGCAACCCGGCTGGGGAAGCAGGATGAAGCCTTGAAAGCCTATAGAATTGTAATTAGCCAGTATCCAGAGTCTTACTATGCCTGGCGATCGGCATCCATGATTGGCTGGCCGGTGGGTGATTTCTCAACTGTTCGCCAGCTCAACCCGGCGATCGAACGTCCCACTTCTCGCGCCAGCCTGCCAGTGGGTTCAGCTGCCTTAAAAGAACTTTACCAGCTTGGGCAGGATAGGGATGCCTGGGCTCTCTGGCAGGTGGAATTTCAAAATCCGATGCAACCTACCGTTGCCGAGCAGTTTACGGATGGGGTACTGCGATTGGGTGTTGGTGACTATCTGGATGGGATTTTCATGGTTTCCCATCTGAGCGAGCGAGAAGACCCGCGAGAGCAGTCGGAATACCGGGAACTCAAAAAACAAATGCCCTACTGGCAGGCGCTCTACCCCTTTCCTTTCCTGAAATCGATTGAAACCTGGTCCCAGGAACGGCAAATCAATCCCCTGCTGGTTACCGCGCTCATTCGTCAAGAATCGCGATTTATGCCAGGGATTGAATCTGTAGCCGGAGCTAAAGGGCTGATGCAGGTCATGCCCGACACCGGAGCCTGGATAGCCAAACAGATCAAGCTCAAGCAGTATGAGCTGAACGAGCCTGAGGACAATATCCAGTTGGGCACCTGGTATCTGGACTATACCCATCGGGAGTATGGGGGAAATTCAATGCTGGCGGTTGCAAGTTACAACGCAGGTCCCGGAGCCGTTGCCGATTGGGTTGCCAGGAAAGGACTGGGTGATCCAGATGAGTTCGTTGAGGCGATTCCCTACAGTGAAACCAGGGGTTACGTTAAATCAGTGTTTGAGAATTATTGGAACTACCTGCGACTCTACAATCCGGAGATCTCCCGGAAGGTAGCTCAGGTTTCTAAGGAGCATCCGACAGGAACTGATGAGGGATAAGTCTGATGCCTTGATACACTTAACACAGTGTAGTTTTGAGAGGCCGACCCTTGTTAGACGAACAAGCGAAAAAGACAATGCTGCGGAAGATCCCCCACGGCCTCTATGTCTGTGGGGTCAGGGATGGGGATGAAGTGAATGGTTTTACTGCAAGCTGGGTGATGCAGGCATCCTTTACGCCACCGCTGGTAGTGAACTGTGTGAAACAAGACTCCAGATCCCACGCCATGATCAAAGCCAGTGGAGTTTTTGCCCTCAGCATTCTGGAAGCTGGACAGAAGGAGCTGGCGCAAAAGTTCTTTAAGCCTCAACGACGGGTGGGGAACAAGTTTGAAGATGTCGAATTTTACCTAGGAGAAACGGGGTGTCCCATCATTTCCAATACGCTGGGGTATGTGGAATGCCAGGTAGTGGGTTCCGTTGAAAAAGGTGACCACACTGTTTTTGTGGGCGAAGTGATCGCGGCTGGGGTTCACCGCGAAGGAGAACCGCTTTTGCTGGAAAGTACCGGCTGGCAGTATGGAGGATGAGGTTAGTTGTTGGTTGTTAGTTTTTGGTTGTTAGTGAGCAGGTATGCCGTTAATTAAAGTGCAAACTTCGGTGGAACCCTTTGAAAAGGGTCAGGTGGATGAATTGTTGAAGAATCTATCGGCCACTCTGGCCAAGCATGTGGGCAAGCCGGAGTCTTATGTCATGACAGCTTTTGAGCCGGGGGTGGTGATGACATTTGGGGGAACCTTCGATCCGGTTTGTTACGTTGAAGTCAAGAATGTGGGAGGTATGAGTCCCACCCAGACAAAGGCGATGAGTCAGGATTTTTGTCAGCAAATTAGTGAAACGTTGGGAGTGCCGACGAATCGTATCTACATCGAGTTTGCAGAGGCAAAGGGTGCGATGTGGGGCTGGAATGGTTCCACGTTTGGTTAGGATGGGATGCGATGAGGTTAGGATGGATGGGATGATCCAGTAGGGTCCATGGCTGGAATGCCATACGATCGCCTCAACTTGCTTCATCTCCCTGGATATGAGTTTCAACTTTCTGGGATTACTGCGATCGCGCGAGTCAGAAAAACCCCTCGGCGGACGCTACAAAATTATTCGTCTGTTGGGCGCAGGGGGCTTCGGTCACACCTTTCTGGCTGAAGACATTCACCTGCCCAACCATCCTCAATGCGTGCTCAAACAATTGAAGCCTTAGGATCTGTAAAGGAATAACTTTTACAACTCCTTTTGTGGCGAAATTGTGTAATTCCATTCTCCATGAAACCC
>JAIMBL010000310.1 GCA_023511615.1 Leptolyngbyaceae cyanobacterium HOT.MB2.61 | reverse complement strand
TTTGTTTTGAGGGTCTTGCACAACCTGTCTACCGCACTCACGACACTTAAAGTTCTGTTTACCGTTATGGATTTTGCTGTTCTTGACGACATGAGTAGAGTTACCGCTAGGACAGGTAAGCGGAGCAGCTGACATGATGCAATTGAGATAACTTCGTCTTTTCTATCCTTACCTCTTTAGGACTACCCAAAATCTCTGAAGTATTAATTTTGTTTTGGTGATAAGCATGGCTTATCACCAGACTCTCAGGAGAGCCCGATCGCTACATAGCAGTCCTAACTGATTTGTGAAAGGAAAGGACTTTGTGAAAAGGGATTCCACTGGAATCCCTTTTCATAGTCCAGATAAGGTCGTTATAGAAACTACATTAGTGATGGGTAACGGAGCGATTTGTGTAAAAATGTAAAGCGTGTGGATTACCTCATCGCTAACAACTGTTCTTACCCCTACTGCCGTTGCTCTCGGTAACTTTGATGGCGTACACCTGGGTCATCGGCAAGTAATTCAAGCTGTTTTGCCGCCTCAGTTGGCGAACACAGACGAAAAGCTGTATTCAACTGTTGTCACGTTTCATCCCCATCCCCGGGAGTTTTTTAGCGGTCAACCTCGCTGTCTGCTCACTCCAGTGGATGAAAAGGCGGCACAGCTCGGTGCCCTTGGAGTTCAGCAGCTGGTGCTACTGCCTTTTGACCAGGAACTGGCGAGCTTAAGTCCAGAACAGTTTGTAGAACAGGTGTTGCTAAAACGACTGCAAGCACGGCGAATTAGCGTTGGTTCTGATTTTCATTTTGGACGGGGGCGGGCTGGTACTGCAGTAGATTTGCGGGCGATCGCTTCCCGCAGTGGCGTTGAAGTCGCGATCGCTCCCCTCAAAAACCTGGCTGGCGAACGAATCAGCAGTTCGGCCATACGGCAGGCTCTGCAAGCGGGGGATTTGCCGCTCTCCAATCAGCTATTAGGGCGTCCCTACTCTCTGGTTGGTAAGGTGTTTCAGGGGCAACAGTTGGGTCGTAAATTGGGGTTTCCTACGGCAAATTTAAAGCTCCCGCCACAGAAATTTTTGCCCAGACTGGGAGTTTACGCGGTTCGAGTCCATCTTTGTCAGGAAGGCGATGTTCTGAGTTTGATTGCTCCGACCTTGCCAGGCGTGATGAACATTGGTTATCGCCCTACGGTGGATGGTACAGTGCAGGTGGTGGAAGTGTATTTGCTGGACTGGTCAGGGGATCTCTATGGGCAAACCCTGGTGGTTAGTTTGGAAAAGTTTTTAAGACCGGAACAAAAGTTTGCTTCTCTGGAAGAGCTGAAAGCCCAAATTCAAGTCGATTGTGAAGCGGCCAGAGCAGTTTTAGGCTCAACGGAAAGTATTAGCGACGGGTGAGCGCTTTCTGTGCCTGGGGTGGTTTTAATGGGTATTGCTTGAAGTCGAGCAGAAGGCGGATTAGGGTCCAATGGCCTGGATTTGTAGATCGGAGAGCAGCGATCGCAAACTTCAATAGCAAATAAAGCCTCAAAACTACCTGCTCCCACAAAGGGCGATGTTTCTGATAGTAGTAGAGCTGGCTGCGGCGATATTCAATTGCCATTCGACCAGCAATTTTGTCAGTTGAATGACCTCGAATATGAATAAGCGAAACTGCGGGAGTATACAGAATTTTCCAACCCAAATATTGGGCACGCTGGCATAGATCTGATTCTTCAAAATACATGAAAAAGTTTTCATCAAATCCACCCAGAGTTTCAAACAGAGTTCTCCTGATTAAAAAAGCGGCCCCCACAACGACATCCACTTCCTGGGGCTGATCAAACCGTTGCATGATCGTGGCTCGACGCTGGAGGTTCTCATAGTCTTTAAGTTGTTGAAGGGTTCGGAACTCTCCTGCAATACTGACTGCCCAGGCGGTAGAAAGTTGTAAACTTCCATCGGAATTCAGCAGTTTTGAACCAATAATTCCAACATCAGGGTACTCTTTCATCAGCATAACCAGGGTTGGTAAAACGTCACTGATCAGCTGAGTATCTGTATTTAGAAAGAATAGAAATTCTCCATTAGCAATTTTGGCTCCAATGTTATTTCCTGCTCCAAAACCCCGATTTTCCACTAGTCGAATGAGATGAACCTGGGGAAAATTTTGCTTGACCAGGTCTGGGCTTCCATCCTGAGAAGCGTTATCAACCACAATCACTTCATGAGGGACGGCTTGAAGAAATTGTTGCAACGATTGCAGGCAATTTTCAATCACATCGATTCCGTTGTAATTAACCAGAATAATGGAAACCAGTGACGCGCGATCGCAACTCATCCTGAAAATTAACCCCTACCAGCACAAATTCTCAAAAAAGCTTTCCCAATTTGCCAGTAAATCCATGATAAGTGCCAACAATAGAGGCACGAATTTTTTCTATTTTTGAACCAGAATCCAACACCAAAATCTTGAGGATTGTCATGATTAAATACTTGATTCGCCGCAGAGTACAGGTGAATTTGTATCCTCCCTGGGAATGGACGAGTTCAAGATAAGTTTGATTGCGACAAATATAGTAGTAGCGCAAGGGTGAGTAAAGCTGAAATGCTTTTTTCCGCCCCAACAATTCAACCTGAAGGGGCATCCCAAAGCGGTGATACATTCGGGCCGCAGGAACGACGATATTATGAAACCCTGCTTTTCGCAGCCGCAACCCGTAGTCCAGGTCAATTCCATCCATAAAGAGTTGGCGATCGGGGGGAGAAATTTGTCGGGCAGCCTCCATTTGCACCAGAGAACCTGAAGTAATCGGTGCATCGCATTCGTAAGGATCAGTGGGGTTGGGTGGCAGGAAACCCCGGAAGCGATCGCCCAGGAACAGGCTGGGCCTGACGGTTTCTCCCGTCCTGGCATCAATTGCAGTAGGGGCAACGATTCCAACTGGGTAATTTTCTCCTGCTAAATGGGTATAAGTTTCCAGCAGAAGGGTCAAACAATCAGGAGCGGGGATACTGTCCTGGTCAAAGGTCCACAGAAAATCAAATCCCTGTGCCGCTGCCCAGGCGAAAGCCAGTTCCAGCCCACCGGCAATCCCCAGGTTCTCAGGATGGTGCCAGACCAGGAGGGAAGGGGTTAACTGATGGGATGGCGGGAGGAGGAGTGGTTGAGGCGAATTATCAACAACCAGAATTTGCTGAACCGGGTAGGACTGGGCCTGAATGGCATCAATACAGGCATGCAACGCTTCCCCATCTTCGTAGGCTGTGATGTAAGCAGCAACCAGGAAGGAATTAGAAAGCTGATTGGGGGCAGAAAAGTTCACCAATGGTATGGTTCAACAACAACCTCTCTGCAATTGTTTCACGATCGCCCACCTATTGCGTTTCCGCTTTTAAGATTGCCAGCATCTGTCGCAGACTTTTCCGCCAGTGGGGAGGATGGTTGCCCAGCAGAGTAGAGGTTTTTTTAAGGGAGAGGACAGAGAAGGCCGGGCGACGGGCGGGGAGGGGATACTCTGGTGTAGTAATGGGAACGACGCGCTGAATTTTAAGGGGAAACCCCAGCAGGCTGGCTTCTTCAAAGATGGCGATCGCAAAATCGTACCAGCTACAGGCACCACTGTTGGTGTAGTGATAGGTACCCGCCGTTTCGGGTGAAAGTCTGGCGACCATTTGGGCGATCGCCCCTGCCAGATCCCTCGACCATGTGGGTGAACCAATCTGGTCAACCACTACCCGCACTTCTTCTCGCTCTGCCCCCAGTCGCAACATCGTTTTCACAAAATTCCCCCGGCCTCCCACTCCATAGACCCAGGCAGTCCGAACAATCATGTGCAAATCACAACCAGCCCGCACCGCTTCCTCGCCCATCCGTTTTGATTCTCCATAAACACCGAGGGGATGGGTCTGGTCTGTTTCCAGATAGGGAGTGCTCTGGCAGCCATCGAACACGTAATCTGTAGAAATGTGAATCAGCCCTGCTCCTAATTCTTGAGCTCCTTCAGCTAGGATGCGGGGGGCGATGCCATTGACCTGTTTTGCCAGTTCAGGCTCACTTTCTGCCTTATCCACTGCCGTATATGCCGCAGAGTTGACAATCATTTCTGGCTGCACAGATTTGATGGTCTGCCACACTGCTTCAGGCTGAGAAAAATCTAACTGGTTGCGTCCCAGACTGATGAGTTCTCCCAGGGGTGTAAGAGATCGCTGCAAGTCATGACCAACCTGTCCTGTGATGCCAGTTAGCAGAATTCGTTTCATAGAAATTTCAGGATAGGGGTAACTGAAGGATTGTTCTGAGATTGGTTAACAGTAGAGACTGCGATGACAACACACCCTAAAATTAGCCCGAAAATTAGCCCGAAAATTAGCCCGGTAGAACAGGACCGTGCCCCCACCCCCCTTCAAACCCGGTGTTCTAAGCAATCTGGTGGCAGCCATAAAATCTGGTGGCAGCCATAAATGAAAGAGTAGCTTACGTTACTCCTTCACTGGTAAGCCAGGAGAACCCAGAAGAGAAGTCAGGTTTCTGGTAGACCTAACAAGGTAATGATGAGCGGCGCCAGCCGCCATCATTAACGACTCAAAAATCATTACGATTTGGGCAC
>JAIMBL010000309.1 GCA_023511615.1 Leptolyngbyaceae cyanobacterium HOT.MB2.61 | reverse complement strand
GACATCGAATGTCCCTCGCGTGCATAGTCGTCTCCCACCCTGCTTCCCAGTCCTGAGGCTGAGTTTATACCCTCTGCGTCAGTCCTGTCTCCCCATAACCGCAGTGCAGCGGATTGACGGGCGATCGTTGAGGTGTTGGGGGCGATCGGCAACTGCTGACCTTAGCCGTTAGCTAGCTCAGTATTAATGAGGAGAATATTGAAGCTTCCTATGTTTGCAAGAAAGATGCGCTATCTTGATTTCTAAAAAATGTTGCACTGGTTTCTCGATAATTAGGTTCTGATGTGAAAAGTAAATTAATAACGCTTCAAAGCCGAACAGACTAAGATTATTTGAATGACGACTGTTATGCGCTATCGCTTAATCTCCTAGCTATGTCTGCCCGATTGCGCTTAAAGTTACTGGGAGACTTTAGCCTGACCGCAGGTGCGTTGCCTGTCATGGGTGTCAATTCTGAACGGTTACATTCCTTGCTGGCATTTATTGCGATCCATCGGGCTACTCCTCAGTCTCGACAACAGATCGCTGTAAATCTTTGGGCAGAAGTTTCGGAGACCGATGCTAAAGCGAATCTGCGACGGCGACTGCATGAGCTAAAGCAGTTGATTCCGGCACTTGAACACTGTCTCCGTATCGAAACCAAGACTGTGCAGTGGATATCGGGATCAAATTGCTGGTTAGATGTAGAGGAATTTGAAGCGGCGATCGCCCAGTCCCAGCAAACCCCAGAAGTGGCAATCCAGGCGTTAGAAAGAGCCGCTCAGCTTTATCAGGGCGATCTACTACCAACCTGCTATGACGATTGGATTGTGCCCCACCGGGAACAGTTGCAGCAGCAGGCAATCGCCAGTTTAGAGAAGCTGATCACCCTCCTTTCTAGCGATAGCAATGTCCGCTCTGCTATTCGCTATGCCCAACAACTACAACGTCTTGACCCCCTCTATGAACCCGCCTATTGCCATTTGATGCGCCTCCATGCTCAGGAGGGCGATCGTGCCAGTGCGCTACGGGTGTATCACCAGTGCATGACGACCTTGCAAGCAGAACTGGGGGTCAATCCCAGTCCGACAACCTGTAAGCTGTATGAGGAACTGCTTACGCAAGAGGAATCATCGCCACCTACCTGTGTTGCCCAGGAGGAAACCGCTACACCTGTGGGTTCTGATTCCTTGCTGATGCCCCCACCGGTTCGTCAAACTTTTACGGCAACCCTGCCCCTCATTGGTCGTGTAACAGAGTGGGAAGTTATTCAGCAATGGCGATCGCACTGTCTGGAGCAGCAACGGTCGAATCTGCTGTTGTTGCTAGGGGAAGCGGGCATTGGCAAAACCCGCTTACTCGAAGAATTAGCGCAGACGATTCACCAGGATTCCGGTTATGTGCTGTGGGGGCGTGGATTTGAAGCGGAGATGCTGCGCCCCTATGGCATATGGATCGATAGTTTTCAGTCCATCGGCGCAACCACTGTTTTGGATGAACTGAGGACACTGGTGCTGAACGCCGAATCGGCAGCCACCCTGAACCGGGGGCGCTTGTTTGACCGAGCCACCCAGTTTTTGACCCAACTTGCGGAAACGGCACCTGTTCTGGTCGTGCTGGATGATATTCAGTGGTTAGATGAAGCCTCTATCGCCTTTTTACACTATGCTCTGCGGTTGCTGAGTCCACCCCTGCCCATCTGGTTTGCCTGTGCTGCTCGCAAGCAGGAACTTGAAACCAATCGTTCTGTGGATCGTTTGCTCCAGGCACTCTATCGGGAATATCGCATTTGCAAAATCGAGATAACCCCGCTCGATCGCACTCAAATTCTGTCTCTAGCGCAAACCGTTGGTTGGACACAGGATGGCGATCGCCTCTTTACCAGCAGTGGCGGCAATCCCCTGTTTGCGTTGGAAATTGCCCGCGCCCAACCCTCCACCCGCGACACCACTCCCGATACGCTGGAAACACTGATTCAGGGACGGCTACGCCAGTTAGAAGCAACCCCACGGGAGCTAATTCCTTGGGCAGCCGCATTGGGGCGCAGCTTTAACCCAAGCATCTTGGCAACAGTGGCCGATTGTCCCTTGCCTCGCTTGCTTAACGCCATCGAGCAACTTGAACAGCATGGTATTATTCGTCCTGGTGTGACGGTTAATGGTGAGGTGAGTTACGACTTTGCCCATGATGTGGTTCGAGAGGTTGCCTATGCCCAGATTTCGGAACCTCGTCGTCGCCTGCTTCACACCCACATCGCCCAGGCGTTGAACACCATTGCTACCCCCACCAGTCCGTTGATGAATGATGTAGCGCACCATGCCGACCTGGGGAGTGATCCGGCGCTGGCTGCCCATGCCTGTCTGAAGGCAGCGGAACGGTGTTTGCAGATCTTTGCCTATGCAGAAGCCTCTGAACTGAGCCAGCGAGGGTTGCGCCACTGTCAGTCTCTTGAACCCGTATCCCGAATTCACTACCAGTTGGCGTTGCTGAAAGCAGTCGTTAAAGCGGGAGTCTCGAAAGAGCAGGTGGCATCCCTACGGCAAGACCTGGAAACCTTGACCCAACAAGCCGTTGCCCTGGGGCAACCCGACGATGAATCGACTGGGCTAGAAGCGCTGATTTCCCTCAACTATGATCACGGCAATCTGACGGAAGTGCAGCAGTATTCCCTGCGGGCGGCAGAACGGGGACGGATTGCCAGTCCAGCCATGATGATGCGAATGCTGGCTCATTCTGGTTCGTGTCTGGCGGAAATTGGACGGGAGATGGCTCGTGCTGAGGCGCTGTTGCTGGAAGCTCAGTCAATGAGCGATCGCCTTGGACTCCCTTCCATTGATCTGCTGTTTGGACTGGGTTGTGTGCGGCGCTATCAGGGAAGAGGGGATGAGGCGCGATCGCTCTTGTATCAGGGCTGGCAAATGGCTCAGGTGGCTCAGGATCACTGGCGGGAATGCACCTGTCTCACCAATTTGGTAATGCTGGAACTGGAAACGGGCAATCCAACTCAAGCATTGAACGACGGGATGGAACTCATCCGGGTTTCAGCGCAGATGGGAGGTGGCAGTGAAGCTACCCATGCTGCTGCTCTGGATGCCGTAACTCATTATCTGTTGCAAAAAAGCCATGCTCCAAAAGCCCTGGAGCAAGCCTGCCAGATGCTCCAGACAATCGACTCACCGCGAATGTTTGCCTTTGTGCAAACGATCGCCGCCCAGTGGGATTTGCAGCAAGGCAATGGAGATCAGGCTGTTTCCCGTGCTGAAGTTGCATTGGAGGCAGCACAATTAGTTGGTAATCCCAGTGAAATCGTTTTGGCATGGTCTGTCATTATTCAAGTGGGGTATCAGCGCAAGAACTTTAGCTGTGCCCAACAACATTTCGCTGACCTGAAAACTCGCTTCGGCGATCGCCCCCTCAGTGCCGTGGCTCAACAACGGCTGTCTGAATTAGAGGAAATGCTGAAGGGGCTGAGAACCAAGGGATAAGGAGCAGGAGAGATGAAATTTGCTGTATCTGAAATGTCCTTTGAACCGCCCTTGGCAACTCCTGTGACCTATGAGTATTTCATGCACGTCACCCAAAGCCTGGATGATTGCCTTGCTGTGCGAGAGATTCACTGGCAGTACTCGCTGGTATCGGTTAAAGGGGAGCGTTCCGTCTGTGTTTATTACGTACCCTATGCTGAAGCGGCACGGGAGGCTTACCGTGAGGCTGGTATGTCGTTTCAGCGCATCTGGCATGGACAAGCTCTGCTGGCTGTTCCCCCAAGTCTCCTCACATGATCTGGTTGTTGTGGTCGAAGCAGATCACGATATCTCCAGTTATATTTCTGCCTTGCCTCCCCCGTATTCCTCGCCAGTCGTATTGTCGAGTAATGTACGCACTCTGGCTTTTTTTCCTGGAGCACCGATCGAGAGTTTACAACTAGCCCTATTAGGCATGGCGGCTGATATCCCGATTGGTTCGATTTGGTCTGCCACGCTGCTTCAAAGTCCCTCCCAGATCTCATTGCTATGAAATACGTCGTTTTAGATCGCACCTATGCCCCAGCGTTGACCGCCCCCATGACTTATGATGCCTGGATGCAGTTCAACCATCGCTTGGATAGTTGTCTAGAATCTCGAACGGTTCACTGGCTTTACTCGCTAGTTTCTGGGCAGGGCGATCGTTCCCTTTGTCTGTTTGAGTCCCCCTACACTGAACTAGTACGCGAAGCCTGCCGCGAAGCCTGTATGCCCTTTCAGCGTGCATGGCAGGTTGAACTATGGGTGGAAGTGGAGGTTCAGGCGTTACCATCAGGCACTTCTCTGGTCATTGTCGAGGTGATCTTTGATTCACCAATAACCAAGGCAGCCTATGACGTGTCAAAACATCATGCCGCTGATTGTTTGCAGGAATTACAGGTTCGTCCGGTGGTATCGCTGGTGACACCAGATGGTAAAGCCTCGACCTGTTTGTTTGTTGCAACCAGTGCCGAAAATGTGCGATCGCTCTACCGTACGTTAAATCAGCCCTTTGAAAATGTCTGGAACGCTATTCTGATTCAACCAAAACCCTAAAGTCTATTTAGGGCTTGCTGAAAAAGTATTTCACGAGCTTTGAGAAGGTTGATGGTTACATCTTGAAACTCGCTGGAACTTAAG
>JAIMBL010000308.1 GCA_023511615.1 Leptolyngbyaceae cyanobacterium HOT.MB2.61 | reverse complement strand
CAGACGATCTCATCACTGACCGGATGGAATTACATTTTGGATGCGCTATCTGTAGCAGGTATTTCTTGAATTGGTATGAGGCATCCTGATCTGTCCATATAGGGTTGGTAGAAGGTTGAGTTGATTGATTTGGTGAAGATATTGGTTCGGTGAGGTGTCAGTGATCACCTCAGGCATTACACTCCTTCAAACTGTCGAGTTTGCGAAACAGGGGCCTCAAGCACAGAGCCATCTACCGTCCAAACCTGCTCAAAGTGTTGCATCCCATAGCTGACACTCGGCGCTGGGGGACGACTCCGTTGCGCCCATCGTGCCCTGAATGTTGGCACTAATGCCCGCTTGCTCTAACTTGCCAGGCATCCCCTGGAATATTGATTTTGTTTTGGTGATAAGCGCTGCCTATCACCAAACTCTCAGGAGAGCCTCACTGCCACGGGCGACTGACCTGATCAATCTCTTCAATTTCATCCGGGGTCAGGCTCCATCCTAAAGCGCCAGCATTTTGTTTGGCTTGTTCTGCGTTCTTGGCTCCGGGAATAGGGATGACTCCGCCCTGGGCAATGAGCCAGTTAAGAGCAACCTGGGCAGGGGTGCGTTGATGATTTTTGCCAATCCGTTGAAGGGTATGGATGATGGGAGCAATTTTTTCCAGACCTTCGGGACTGAAGCGGGGATCAATGCGACGGGCACCCTGAAGAGAACGTCTGGCATCACCAACATATTTGCCGGTCAACAACCCCTGGGCCAGCGGACTGTAGGCCAGAATGGTTACACCCAATTCACGGGCGGTTTCTAGAATGCCATTCGTTTCAATTTGGCGGGACAGGAGGGAATAGCGGACCTGGTTAACGGCAAGGGGAATGCCTCTGGTAGCCAGGAATTTGTGGGCCTGCCGCATCTTTTCAGCCGAATAGTTGCTGATGCCGATCGCCTCAATTCTGCCTTTTTCTACTTCGTCTGCCAGGGCGTTCATTAAGGTGCGCTGTCCCATCAAAAAATCAAGGGGGGCATGAACCTGATAGAGGGCAACTTTATCCACTTGGAGCCGCTTCAGGCTAGCGGTGAGGGCATCGGCTACGGCCTGAGCATTAAACCGCCAGGGAAGGGGAAAGTACTTGGTTGCAATATGAATGGGGCGATCGCGAAAGTGCGGCTCCGTTTGCATAAACTTTCCAATCAAGCGCTCTGACTCGCCGAAACCGTAAACCTCAGCCGTATCAAAGAAGTCAAGTCCGGCCTCTAAAGCGGCATAGAAGGCTTGTTGCACCTGCTTTTCGTCGTAATCTTTGCCATAGGCCCA
This sequence comes from Leptolyngbyaceae cyanobacterium HOT.MB2.61, assembly GCA_023511615.1. GTDB lineage: Bacteria > Cyanobacteriota > Cyanobacteriia > Leptolyngbyales > Leptolyngbyaceae > Leptothermofonsia. The sequence continues at coordinate 3,352 of JAIMBL010000308.1, read as the reverse complement.
GAACAGCTTATCTCCCCAGGACCAGGCACCAATACCGAGGGGTTTTACTTTAGGTCCGTGGGGTCCCAGTGCGATCGCGTCCACCATTAAATTCTCCTACTACAAATTGAAAAGGCATTCCTTTACAGTTCTTAATATATCTAAGTCTAGGGCTGGGGTTTGGGGCGTGGAGCCTTATTCTGGTAAATGCAGGAATACTCCGATTGGAAGAACTTTGGCAATTCAGATTTAGAAAACTCCCCCACTGCCTATGGAAACCATCAATTTTTCAGACTCTCCCACAGCATCTGCGGCATCGATGCCCCGCATCACTCTCTTGACTATGCTGCGGCTTGGTCTGCTTCAGCTTGGATTAGGCATGATGTCCGTCTTGCTGTTTGGGTTGTTAAACCGGGTATTGATTAAGGAACTGGGCGTTCCGGCCACGATCGCCAGTGTAGTTCTGGCGGTCACTCTGTTTGTGGCACCTGCCCGCATCTGGTTTGGGCAACTTTCAGATACCAGACCCCTGTTCGGTTTGCACCGAACGGGCTACGTTCTGTTAGGAGCCATCAGCTTTGCCGTGATTGCCTTTGTCGCGGTACAGGTGATGTGGCAGGTAGGAGCCAGTCTGGAAGCTTCTGGCTGGAGTGGGGTGACCTATGCCTGGACAGCATTATTGGCGGTATTGTTTGGGCTGTATGGAATCGCTGTCGGTGCCTGTTCAACCCCATTTGCAACCCTGCTGGTGGACGTCACCGATGAGGAAGATCGCTCCAAAATTGTGGGCGTTGATTGGTCCATGCTGATTGCTGGCACCATCGTCGGGGGGATCACCATTGGCATAATGCTGAGGCAATTGGGAACCGATCCCTCCCTGGCTCAGTTGCAAAGCAGCATCAACCAGTTGTTTGTGGTGGTGCCGCTGGTGGTAGTGGGGTTAGCATTGGCCGCCACCTGGGGGATTGAGAAAAAATACTCGCGCTATTCGCTGCGATCGCATATTGCCGATCCCAGTCAGGAAATTACCCTCAATCGAGCCTGGCGCATTCTGACGGCTAACCGCCAGACCCGCTTTTTCTTCTCCTTTCTGATTGTGATGACGATGGGACTGTTCCTGCAGGATGCGGTACTGGAACCCTACGGGGGTGAGGTGTTCAAAATGCCTGCCGGAGCAACCGCCACTCTCAACGCCTTTTGGGGCATAGGTACCCTGGTTGGCATCCTCGGTGCAGGCTTCTGGCTGGCTCCCCGCTTTGGCAAGCGCCTGACGGCTCAGATTGGCTGTCAGAGTGTCGTGCTATCTCTGGTTCTGGTGATCCTGGCTGGCTTCTCTGGCAACCCCAGATCCCTGCAACTGGTGCTGCTGATCTTTGGACTGGCCTCCGGTATTACCACTACAGGTTCCGTTACCCTGATGCTCGACCTGACGGCTGCTGAAACCGCTGGCACCTTCATTGGTGCCTGGGGGCTGGCTCAAGCCCTCGCCCGTGGCATGGCAACGGTCATTGGTGGTGCCACCCTTGATATTGGCAAGCAGATTGCAACCAAGCTGGTGCTGGCTTACGGTTTTGTATTTGCCCTGCAAATCCTCTGTATGATTGTGGCAATTAGCCTGCTGAGGCGGGTAAACGTCCAGGAGTTTCAGATGAATGCTAAGGAAGCGATCGTCGCTGTGATTGCGAGCGATCGCGACTAAACTGCCCCATACCCTTATCTCCCCACCCTCCCCCCAGGACAGACACGGAAACACTCCCCCTACAGAACTCTCCTCTAATAACTAACAACCAACAACTAACAACTAACAACCGCTCCCCCCCTCCCCCCAATGGACTTCTGGACTCAAGTACTTAATTTTGCCGAAACTGCAACCCATCGAGTGGGAGTGCGGTTGCTGAATGATTTTGGGCAGGTGCAGGCTGCGGAAAAGGCGGATGGTAGCCTGGTCACCCAGGCAGATAAATGGGCCGATGAGGAGTTGAGGCGGGCGATTTCCCAAACCTTCCCCAGTCACGGCGCTCTTAGTGAAGAAGTTGAGCACATCTTCCCCAATACCGAATGGTGCTGGATTATTGACCCCCTGGATGGCACCACCAACTTTGCCAGAGGCTTACCCCTCTGGGGCATTTCCCTGGGATTGCTTTATCAAGGAACTCCTGTTTTTGGCTACGTCCATCTGCCGCCTCTAAACCAGTCCTTCCACGGCTACTGGTATGGCGATTCTGGACTGGAAGGACCCACCGGAGCCTTTCTCAACCATCGCCCGATTCATACCAGCCCTGATGACGTTTCTCCTAACCATTTCTTTAACCTCTGCGCTCGCAGCACCTCCGTTCTAAAAAATCCCTTTCCGGCCAAGATCCGGATGCTGGGTGTAGCGACCTACAACTTGCTAACCGTTGCGGCTGGTTCGTCTTTAGGGGGCGTTGAAGCCACACCCAAGATTTGGGATATTGCAGCGGTGTGGGCAATCGTCCAGGCTGCTGGTGCCATCTGGACACCCCTTGAACCTACCCCCATCTTCCCCCTTAAACCCGGTCAGGACTACAGCCGCCGCGCCTACCCCACCCTGGTGGTTAGCAAGCCTGAGTTAGTTTCTATTTTCCTACCCCTCGTGGCAACGGTGGGAAGGAAGCAGACGCGGCACATATAGAGCTTTCCTTTCACGTGCCCAAATCCCTCCGCTCGACAAAACACTTCTCGGTAGGCACTCATGCCTTGGGCGATCGTGTTGAGCACTCCAACAAAGGGAACCATCAATCTCTCCAGTTTGGGATAGGAGAACGTTTCTATTTTCCTCTACTTGTAACTTGCCAAGTCCTGTCAACTTTCTCGGCTTCAACATTCGTCACTACCGGAGTCGCACCACCCGCAGTGGATGGAAACTACTGATCAAGTCCGCCAAGCAGAGTGTGGCCGACTTTCGCGAGAAAGTACGCCTCACCCTCAAGCGGCTCCATGGCAGCAATGCCAGGTGTCTGATAAAAGTGCTCAACCCTATCATCCGGGGCTGAGTTAACTATAGTGGTAGTTTAAGACGGGGTGCAGGGGTAGAACCCCCGGCTGGGGGCGAAGCCCCCACTCCTTCCCTAATTCCAATGTCCTAACGCACCTGCGTAAAGCTATACTACCGGGGTGTTGTCAGCTCAGAGCTCTTTGACAAGCTGGAGGCTGATACCAATTCAAGAAATAAGTAAGTTGCCATAGAAACTTATAAAATAGTGAGAATTTCATCCCTTCTTACCATTCCAGATGCCTGCTCCCTTGCAAGTCGAGTTAACCGTTGCAGACTGTGACTCGTAGTAGACCTGGCTGCGGGGATAGTCCAGTACCTGGCACACTGTTGCAATTGGATACTCCCAACTCAACGCCA
>JAIMBL010000031.1 GCA_023511615.1 Leptolyngbyaceae cyanobacterium HOT.MB2.61 | reverse complement strand
GGTGTGGGGACGCAGCCCCCAGCCAGGGGTTCCACTCCTGCACCCCGTCCTAAGCCTGGTGGCTATAGCTATAACTATGTCAGAAAAGTTGACCATACTAGCGTTCTGCAAACTGGATCCACATGTCTAGCACACCACCGAACCTCTCAAACTAGTTTCCAACTGGGGCCAATCGCTGACAGGTTGAAGTAGGATTCGAGGGAGAAATCATCCATCACCCAAACGATGTTTTCACCCGTGGCCTGATTACGCCAGACAATCTCTAAGGATCCATCTTTGTCCAGGTCTCTGGCTGTGGCGATCGCCAGATTGGGTGTAACCGGAAACAGGTTCACAAAAGAACCAAACGACAGGCCGTTCATTTTCCAGATTACGTTTTCACCTGTGGTCTGATTGCGCCAGAGGAAGTCCACGAAGCCATCGCCATCAAAATCTTCGGCAACGGCGATCGCCCAATTGGGGGCAACCGGGAACAGATTGATGAAGGAACCAAAGGAAAATCCATTCATTTTCCAGATCACGTTTTCACCCGTGGTCTGGTTGCGCCAGAGAATGTCCAGGGAACCATTGTTGTCAAAGTCTTTGGCAGCAGCAACTATCCAGTTGGGGGCAACGGGGAAAAGATTGACGAAGGATTGGAAGTTAATGCCGTTCATCTTCCAGAAGACATTTTCACCCGTCCATTGATTCCGCCAGAAGAGGTCGATTGAGTTATCGTTGTCGAAGTCTTCAGCCGCTGCAATCCGCCAACCTGGAGCAACGGGAAACAGGTTTACAAAAGAGTTGAGCGTAACACCATTCATCAGCCAGAGAACATTTTCACCAGTTGCCTGGTTGCGCCAGAAAATATCAATGTAACCATCTCTATCCAGGTCTCGGGTGGCTTCGACCGTGAAGTTGGGGTCAACTGGCAACAGTGGAACGGAGGCATCGAATCCGTTTTCATCAAACAGCCAGAGGACATTTTCGCCCGTTACCTGATTGCGCCAGAGCAGATCGGCAAAGCCATCGCCGTTAAAGTCTGAGTTGGCGGCGGATGGCGTAGTCACCGTAATTATTGCGGTTTCTGTGGCAAAGCTGAAGGCCGTAGAGCCACCATTGCTACTAGTGTTGGCGGTTTCTCCGTTGCTACCCGTGGTCTGATCCCAGGCGCGGAAGGTAATGCTGGCAGTGCCCAGATAGCCAGTGTTGGGCACAAAGCGGATGCGGTTGGCGGGTACATCGGCGAGCAGGCGAGCGATCGCACTGGTGGGTGTGCCAAAGTTTGTCCAGGTGACGCCGCCATTTGTCGAGAACTGCCATTGACCGTTGGTATTATCAACACCGGTGATGGCAATTCCCCGTAGCGCCCTCACATCGGCATCGGTAATTCCTGCCAGACGAGAAATCAGAGTGGAAACGGAGGTGCCAACTGGATTGGGGCTGTTCCGAATCACCGGGTTCAGGGTGGGATTGCCGGAGTTGTTCAGGACGGGGGCGCTGTTGGTAATGAGAGTGGGATTGACCGTAATGGTGAAGGTTTGAGTGATTGAGGTGTTTTGCCCACCGTTGGCTGTGCCACCATTATCCTGAACCGTCACCTGGAAGGTGGAAGTGCCGGAGACTCCTGTTGCTGGGGTGTAGGTGAGGGTGCCATTGGCCGCGATCGCTGGAGCTCCTCCAGGGGCAAACAAGCTGGGATTGGAAATATTGCCGACGATATAGGTTGCCATCTGGGGATTTTCGTTGGCTGCCCCGGGGTTGAAGGTGGCCCAGTTGGAAATGGTTTGTAGCCCACTGTTGATATTAACAGCGGGGGGATTCAGCGCGGTGAAACTGGGGCGATCATTCACTGGGTTAACGTTGATCGTCAGTGTCCGGGTTGTGGTCTGAGCCGAACCGCCCGTTGCTCCTCCATCATTCACGGCGATCGTCAGCGTGTCAGTTCCAAAAAAGTTGGGATTGCCCTGGTAGGTCCACCCTGTTGCCCTGTTCAAAGTGGCATTGATTTGGGCCAGGGTTCCTGTCAGTGTCACCGTTGAAGTGCCATTGCCGGAAATATTACTGCCCGTTAACCCACCCGGTAGGCTGGTATTGACGGTGACGGCGCCGTTCGCGGCTGATAGGGTGACTGTGGCACTGTTGCTGCCTGCATCAATATCACCAACGAATACCCGTGGCAACACCAGTGGGGTGTCTTCATTAACAGTTTGAGCCGGGAAGGGAGCACTGGTTGCCAGGGAAACAGCATTGATTCTGACTGCAGCAGCAGCAGCAGGAGTATTATCACCCAAGAAAATAAAGTTGGGGAGAGCGTAGGGGTCGGGCAGAGTGACCTGGAAGGGAAAGATGGACAAGGTTGATGGCACAAAGGCGGTATAGTCTCGCAGTCTGCCACTCAGCAGCGGAGTGCCATTGCTAAAGAGGGTGTAGGAGTTTCCCAAAATGGCCAGATCGTAACTGGTAAGAGTCGTTGTGTTGATCTCTACAAATTCTGCCTGGGTAAACAGGGTGCGAAAATTGCTGGCAGGATCGCTGTCAGGCTCCAAAGCTGGGTTGCTTTGAGACGTACTGTCTTCCTGGGCCCAGATCCGGTTTTCCCAGAAGCCCAGCTCAATTCCTCTTAGATCATTGCCAATCACAATGACACTAAAGCCAGCGCGATCGTCCTTGCCATCATTGTTCTTATTGGCAGAAGGGCTGCGGGTTTCGCTAATGATCTGACTGGTAAAGCTGAGAACATAACCCGCATTGCGATCAAGGGCCGGGAACCTTCCGGGGTTGATTGGGCTGGGAATGAAGGTGACGTTGGTCAGGCTGGTGTTTTGCTGAGTGAAGCTATAGTTGCTGTATCCAGCAGAGATGGGAATATCAGTAGTCAGGGTAGTGCCACCGCCACCTGCTGACAGGGTTGCCGTGCCTCCAAACGCAGAGGTATCCCGGTAGTCAAACCAGGGACCACCAGGAGCTGAGCCAGTAGCTGTCATTAGCAGATTCGTCGTACCGTCATACAGGGTGAGCGGATTGCCAATGAACGGAGTATCATTAGCCCCGCTTACATTGACCGTTTTAGTAACTGGAGTACTGAGTTCTCCGGTACCATCGTTTAAGACAATCGCCAGGGTGCGATCGCCAGCCGCGGGCAAATTATCTGAAACATTGAAGTAGGTCAGGTTGCGCAACAAGGCTGTAACAGCAGTGGGGGTCGCTGCACTATTCAGGCTAATCACCAAATTTTCAGTGCCAATGCCCCCTGTAAAGGTACCAATCTGGGTCCCCCCAAAATTGATAATTCGACCGTCCAACCCAATTTGTCCGGCACTATTGCCCTGGTTGCGAATGGCAAGACGATCCGAGGCAATGCCACCCGCCATAATGCTGACCGTCAATATCCCATTGTTAAAACTGGCAGGATTGTCTGCATCTGCAACTGTTGCACTGGTATCAATTAGCACAGGAGGGGCATTCTCAATATAGGCGATCGCCCCTCCCGGCAAGGTAACCACTGGATTAGCCAGCAATCCTACGTAATCTGCTGGATTGAAAGCAAAAGCCGACTCAATACTTCCCGTACTGACTTCCAGTTCCCAGTCTCCACCCAGAACGCTGGTTCCTGTCAGGTTAATGCTGGCAGCAACATCTGCACCTGTCAGCTGGACCATTTGTTGCACAAACGCCAGCCCCTCTTCGCCCGCAGCCACATTGCAGCCATAGAGGAGGATATCCGCATTAGCAGTCAGTGCCCTTGCCCAGGACTGTAGCTGGCTGGAATAATGACTGAGATTGCCCAGATTCAGCCCACCACTACCCAGTTGTAAACTGCCTGCTGACCCGTGGGAGATAATCTGAAGGCTGGAAATCCCACTCCGCCCAAGCAGAGTTTGGGTAATTTGCTGAACCGCATCCTGCCACGAATTGAGCCAATAAACTTCAGTTCCTGGTTTCAAGTCAGCCAGCAGGCTCTGGTAGTCACCAATCCCCGCATCGACAAAAACCAGGTTAGTAGTAGCTCCATTACTAGAGGCTTGCCAAACCGTTTTCAGTGGCAGGGAAGAAAGCTTTGAGCCGCAAGAGTGGGGCAAGGCGGAATCGAGTTCAAACGAGGAATCTTGGAAAAATGAAGTGTTAAAAGAAGCACAGGATTTTGTTAACTCCACGATCGCATCCCCCAAAACGAACTAAATCAGGCACGGAAAGATCTCTAGCTATCGGCAATTTGCTTAGGAAACTGGGTTTAAGGGAATGTGGAGCCTCGTCCCCAGCCAGGGATTCCACCCACACACCCCGTCCCCACCACAATGACTACCGCTATACTTTGAATCTGGGTAGAGCAAACACTCACTAATCACTGAGCTTCAATGAATTCATTCTCAAATACTCTTTTCGACGAAAATTCAGCCAGAGTAACGGTTCCTTCTCAGGTGTATTCCTCTAATCCATAAAAGAGAAGAAACTCAGGAAAGCTTTTCCGTAAATTTACGGGAAGTTTAAAGAGGGATGTAATCGATGGAGAGAGGAGCAATGCTCGACTACTACTGTACTCATCGCACCCATGATCCGATTTGCATTGCTCAAGCAGGGCAAATGGAGTTTCCGCTTGTCCATTGCGGCACACTTGGGCAGATTCTATGGCGAGCCTGTTGAGTCGATCAACTCGCGTCCAACCGGAAATAGAAAATTCCAGCGGAGATGACCCAATGTAATGAATGTATAGCTCCTGGTGGATAGCGATACAAGCGATACAACTGTTATAGACGGCTCTACCTTGCCCAGCGTGTACTCTTCCAGAGCACAAAAAACAGGGTTGCGGCAATGAGTGCGCCCAAATTCCACTTCAGTGCATTTTTGCGAATCTCTAACCGTTGCTTTTCAGCCGCTTGAACCTGCTCCTGTACCTGATTTTGAATCTGTCCCTGTGCCTGCGCTTTGAGCTGGTTGACTCGATTTAAAAGGTCTGCTCTGGCTTTTTCGGGATCCTGGGTATCAAAGGTGATGCCGAGGCTGCCAAGTTGAGCCCCCAGCTTTTTGATAGCTTCGGGCCCACTTTTGTTTAGCTGGTCTTCAAGTTGTTTGATTTGAGCCAGGGTTGGGGCGGCCTGTCTAAGCACCTGTTGTTGAATAGCATTCCGATCTACCTTCGCAGCTTCGGAATCGACTTGAAACGCACCGATGACCCCCATCGGGATGAGCAACAAGAATGCGATCGCCAGCACCAGACAGAGCCAGGACAGAATCTTCAGCAGAACTTTTTCAAAGGCTTTGCGATCGTAGAATTCGCCGAAAAAGATGAGCCCAAACCCCAGAAGCGGAACGGCAACTGTTTCGACCAGTTTTCCCATGACTTGCAGTTTCCAGGAAGGGGCGGCGAAATTGGGTGGAATGATGGCCAGAACACTATCGATTAATGCAAACAGCAAAAATCCATACCCAATCCAACGAAACCGATAGATCGACTGATTTTCCCGTGCTGTTTCAGCCATGGGGCTGGCTCCTTCTGCGAATGATGAGGTGACTTCTATGTCTCGAAGGTTTTGGAGAAATGAAACTCTTGCAAAACCTTCTCTGATTAACCTTATAGCCGCCAAATTAAATTTGACTACTATGATTTAACGGGTGGAAAATGCAACTCCCACCATCGATGCCAGGAAAACCATGCAGATTCCAGGGTCTTCAGGGTCTCTTCAGTAGCGGCTGGATCGGCCTTTGCGTTGGTAGGTAAGGGCGTAGACATAAGCGTCCACAGGCAACGTTGATCCAGTAAAGGCTCCTGGCCCAGGATCCAGGGTAATACACGAGTGACCTGTAAATCATACTTATAGCGGTTTTGCATAAATTGCGGCTCATTTACCGTGCTTTCTCCACGGGAATTGACACAGGCGCTCAGATAAGCCTGTTCTTTATGGGCGAGAATGCCGTAGTAGCCAACGCCCGGATGATGCTTCATTTGCAGATTGGCATTTGCCGATTTGATGGGGGTATGCACGAATAGCAAACGGCTAATGTTTCCGTCACTGAGCATGATGCGAGATTGAATGGCAAGAGAAGCTGCCTGTCGGCGATACTGGTATTCCCGACCAAGGGGCAGTTCTTCAGTCTTAGGCAGCGGTGAGCTTGTTTGCAGTTCCCACCCACTGAGGGGCACTTTCTCGGGTAGAGGATAGGTTTGCTCCTGGGGCTTCTCAGCCTTGGGAGTGGCGATCGCCCGACTCAAAACCCATACGGTGCTGATACATATTCCGGCCAGAAACACCAGTCGTGTCGGTTTCCAAAGGTCTCTAATCATTAGTAGGAGCTCCTGTCTCTGGCGTTTCCGGTGGGGTGCGCAGGAAGGCCAGCCAGCAGAATAGCCCAAATAACCCCACCGAGATCATCGAAAAGATGAGCGAACCGTTTCCACTATGCCAGTACTCAAAGGCTCCGTCGTTAGAAAAGGCAACCAGAATCGCCATTAATGCAACCCGCGCCGAATTCACTAAAAAACCAATCAGAACCGCCACAACCAGGCAGACTATTTTTTTGGCATCCGAATAAACCGGAAACATCAGCAGAAACAGAACCGCAATGCTCAACATGAGCAGAATGGTATGGATCCCGGAACAGGCTCCATAAACCTCAACCCTACCCGTTGGCAGGTTCAAAAACACTCCATTTTGCTGCACCTGAAACCCCGAATACCACAGCATAAACATGGCCGCTTTGGCGGTCAGCAGGGGCAAGTCAATTGATTGAAGTAGAACTTCTAGAACCCGATACAGTGCTAGCAGCCCAAAAATAATTAATTCCCTCCAGTACTGCAAAAGTCCGCTAAAGCCCGACGCGAGCAGACCCAAACCCAGCATGGCAACAAAGGGGAGCGATCGCAACATGGAAGTTGAATCAGGCAAGGCGTTACACCGCAGCAGCAACAGTCCTAAGATCAGAACCCCTATCAAACTAGAAACAAAGCCACTTTCCAGGTTCAATGTGTACCGTTTTTCCCAAATTAAAGAACCCACCGCAACCCAAAACAAAAGGCTGGTTGCGAATAACTCTGAATCATCCAGGCGGCTCAGCAACGCCAGATGTAAAGCGGCAAAGGCAGTAAGGGCACAAAGCAGCCAAAATTCCGGTTCTTGCAAGCGTTTTAAAGAGTCCATAGGATCTTTCCCCGATTCAACAGGTGCGCTGGATGGAAGAGATCAAGAAAGTCAAGACGTCTAAAAGTTTAGCGTTTGCTAAGTCCAGCACTGATCCTGAGAGCAAACCTTTACTGAACTATTAATCTTGAAATTGCAAAATTATCTTGAAATTGCAAAATTCGGCTCTTCTATAAGCGTTATGTTTATCAGCGTTAGGTTTATCGCTGTCGTGCGTAACGCCCCATCAGTTCAGCACTAATCAGAATATGCCCATTCATAGCTTCAAGTAACTCAGCCCTGGTTGCTCCCTGGGCTAAATTTAAGGTCTGATCCAGGGCATAGAGCCTGAAGAAATAGCGATGGGTGCCGCTGGGGGGGCAGGGACCGCCATAACCTGATCGCCCAAAGTCGTTCTTGCCATGGATACCACCTACCGGTGGTTGGGGTTGGGCGGGAATTTCCTCTGGCAGTTGGCGCAGGTCGGCAGGCAGATTGTAGAGCACCCAATGGACAAAGGTGCCTCTGGGAGCATCGGGGTCATCGCAGATCAGAGCCAGACTGCGTGTACCCTCTGGTGGAGCATCCCAGCTCAATGGTGGGGAAAGGTCTTCGCCATCACAGGTATACCGAGCAGGAATGAGATTGCCAGCAGTAAATGCTGTACTTTCGAGTTTCATCGTCCCTCCCTCAGTCGTGATTTGCCCGGTAGTGAAGTGAATCTTGTCAACTTTATAGGCCAGCAGCGGTAAACCCAGGAAGCTGACGAGAAAAGATCGCCTCCTAGTCATGGTGGCTCTCCTGAGAGTCTGGTAATAAGCGAAGCTTATCACCAAAACAAAATCGATATCCCGGCTCTTGTTTTAGATGGAAGAGTAGCTTACGCTACTCTTCCACCGGCAAGCCACGAAAACCGTCATGGTTCTGCTCAGATTTACTTGAGTCCAGACTATAGCAGATGGTAAAGACTATAAAACGCCTCCACCATTTCGATCTCTTGTTTTCCGATGTCCCGTAATGGGTGGTTTCTGTCTGCGTTGGACTGGAGCATGAAACCTGGATATTTGGCAAAAGAAATTCGAGTTCGGTAGCGGCATTCTAGGCACTGAAGTACTTGGCAGCCGGATGGTAGGTCACGATCGCCGTTGTTGATTGCTCTGGATAGAGCTGTTCGCTCTCATCCATGTATAGATGAATTCGTTTAGCGTCCAGTAGATTCAGCAGGGTGTACTGGTCTCGGATATTGGGGCAGGCTGGATAGCCAAAGCTATAACGGGAGCCGCGGTAGCGCTGGGCCAACACATCCCGAATGTTGTCAGGGTCTTCATCGCCAAAGCCCAGTTCTCGCCGAATGCGGGCATGAACCCACTCTGCCAGGGCTTCCGCTAACTGTACGGCCAATCCGTGGAAGTAGAGGTAATCTGTATACTGATTGGAGTCGAACAATCTTTTAGCGTACTCGGTTGCAATTTCGCCCATTGTCACGGCCTGTAAGGGGAACACATCAATCTGTCCCGATTCTTTAGGTGCGTAGAAATCGGCAATGCAATAGCGGCGTAGGGATTTTTGCCGGGGGAATTGGAAGGTGGCGATGGGTTCCAGGGGAAACGTTTCGCTAAACGCCTTTACCGGGTCATACACCTGCAAGGAATTTCCTTCCGCCTGACAGGGAAAATATCCGTAGACTGCCTGGGGATGAAGCAGATTTTCGCTAATGATTCGCTGTTTCCATTCCTCCAGGATGGGATAGACCTTTTCCTGTAAGAAGGCATCGTATTCTTCTCTCGACTGTTCGCGCGGTTTGCGAAACTGCCACTGTCCAACAATCAAGGCTTGCAAATCCAGGTACCAGAACACCTCATCCCAGGGAATATCCTCTGGATTGAGGACTTTCGTGCCCCAGAAGGGGGGCGTGGGGCGGTGAATGTCAGGGGCGATCGCTTCCGACCGTTGGGTATCCTCAATCTCTAAGTTTTGAGTTTTGAGTTTTGAGTTTTGAGTTTCATCAGAGGCCTGAGTCTCTTCCTTGGATTGAGACCTCGGAACTGAGAACTCGGAACCATCTTTCTCATCCAAAAATCCCTGCAGGTCATCCCATTTGCCAGCAGCCTTGGCTGGCATCAATTTGTCCATGAAATGCAGGTCTGAAAAGGCATCTTTGCCATAGATGACTTTGCCTTTGTAGGTGTTCTGACAATCTTCATAGACAAATTTGGGTGTGAGGGCAGCTCCCCCCAGGATGACAGGGACGGTGATGCCTCGCTCATTAAACACCTGCAGGTTCTCTTTCATGAAGGCAGTGGACTTCACCAGCAGACCGCTCATGGCAATGCAGTCGGCTTTGTGCTGTTCGTAGGCTTCGATGATATTTTCGACAGGCTGTTTGATACCTAGATTAATTACTTTGTAGCCATTGTTAGAGAGGATGATATCTACCAGGTTTTTGCCAATGTCATGCACATCGCCCTTCACCGTTGCGATGATGAAGATCCCTTTGCCATTGCCATCGGCTTCCGATTTCTCCATGAAGGGTTCCAGGTAAGCGACAGCTGCTTTCATCGTTTCAGCGGATTGCAGCACGAAGGGTAGTTGCATCTGCCCGGAACCAAACAAATCGCCCACGACCTTCATCCCGTCCAGCAGGAAGGTATTGATGATATCAAGAGGTTTGTAGGTCTTCAGTGCTTCGTTCAGAGCATCTTCCAGCCCAATCCGTTCGCCATCAATAATGTGGCGTTTGAGGCGTTCTTCAATGGGAAGATCGGCCAGGGAATCTTTTGAACGGGCATCTTTGGTGGAAACTCCCTCGAACAGCCGGGTCAGTTCCGTAAGTGGATCAAAAACACAAACATCCCCCTCAAACCGACGCTGGTCATAGATGAGCTGGCGACAGATTTCCTGGTGCTGGGGGTCAATTTTTGCCAGAGGCAAGATTTTTGCTGCACTGACGATCGCCCCATCCATTCCCGCCTGCACCGCCTCATGCAAAAACATTGAGTTCAGTACAATGCGCGCTGCCGGGCTGAGTCCAAAAGAAATGTTGGAAACGCCCAGGATGATATGGCAACCGGGCAGGTTCTGCCGGATCATTCGAATGGCTTCAATAGTACTCCGTCCATTTGCCCGGTCTTCTTCGATTCCGGTTGAGATTGGCAGTGCCAGCGGGTCAAAGAAGATTTCGTAGGCGGGGATGCCGAACTCAAGCGCCTGACGATAGGCTCGCTGGGCAATTTGAAACTTTTTCTCGGCAGTCCTTGCCATGCCTTCTTCGTCAATGGTACCAACCACAACGCCTGCACCGTACTTTTTGGCAATCTCCAGTACTTTCAAAAAGCGGGGTTCACCGTCTTCGTAGTTAGTGGAGTTAAGGATGCACTTACCTCCGGCCACTTTCAGTCCGGCCTCCATCTTTTCCCATTCGGTGGAATCCAGCATGAGGGGCAGGTTGACATTGGTAACCAGGCGAGAAACCAGTTCGTGCATATCCCGCACTCCATCGCGCCCGACGTAGTCAACGTTGACATCCAGTACGTGAGCGCCTTCTCGCATCTGAGCACGGGCGATCGCCACCAATCCATCCCAGTCCTCCGCGTTGAGCAGTTCGCGTACCTTCTTCGATCCGCTGGCATTGAGCCGCTCGCCAATGATCAGGAAGGAGTTATCCTGGTCGTAGGGTTGGGAGGAGTAGATGGATGCGGCGGCGGGAATGTAGTTGAGGGCGGGACGGGGATTGGGGAAGTGTTGAGCGTTGAGTGTTGAGTGTTGAGTGAAATCAATCGGTCCAGAACTGAGAATTGAAAGCTCAAAATTCTTGCGGATGGGGCGCTCCTTTGGCTTCATGGAGGAGGCCATTTCTGCCAGTTGGGCGATATGGTCGGGGCGGGTTCCGCAACACCCCCCAACCACCTGCACTCCCAAATCTTCTACAAACCGCATGAGGGCCATTCGCAGTTCCATCGGGGTCAGCTTGTAGTGGGCATGACCACCAGCGTTTTCGGGTATGCCCGCATTCGGAATGCAGGAGATCACAAAGGGGGAGTGCTGGGACAGGTATTTGATGTGCTCTGCCATCCGGTCTGGCCCGGTGGCACAGTTTAACCCCAGGATATCGATGGGGTAAGGTTCCAGGATGGTTAGCATGGCCGCCACATCCGACCCTACCAGCATCGTGCCCTGAATTTCCATCGTGACGGAAACCATCAGTGGGCGGCGATCGCCCTTTTTCGCAAAGACCTCCTCAATCCCATTCAGGGCGGCCTTAATTTGCAGCACATCCTGACAGGTCTCTACAATGAACAGATCTACACCACCATCCCATAGCCCTTCTGCCTGTTCCGCAAAGGCCGCTTTCATGGTGTCGTAGTCAATGTGTCCCAGGGTCGGGAGTTTGGTAGTGGGCCCCATAGAACCAGCAACAAACCGCGGCTTCTCTGAGGTAGAAAACTCTGCCGTCACGCTCCTGGCTAACTCTGCGGCCTTCTTGTTCAGAGTATATGCCTGGTCTGCCAGGCCATACTCGGCCAGTACGATACTGGTTGCACCAAAGGTGTCCGTTTCAATGACATCCGCTCCCGCTGCCAGAAAATCACGGTGAACCCTGGCGACGGCTTCGGGCTTTGTTTGCACCAGATATTCATTACAGCCCTCGTATTCGGGTCCTCCAAAGTCTTCCGCAGTCAGATTTTGAGTTTGCAGGTTAGTTCCCATTGCGCCATCGAAGACAATGACAGGGCGATCAGGATGGTGGAGGCGTTGGAGGAATAGGTGGGTCATCAACGTTGCCTTGGGTTCAATTTAGCTGGGGATTTAAAGTCAATGTCGGCTACAAATAAGTTAAGAGTGTTGTCCTCTTTAGAGAAAATTTTTGGACAAACTTTATCTGCCTCTAAAGATTCTGCAAAATTCCTGTGTGGTATGCAAATGAAAGCGGGCAGACTTACCTACCAAACCTTGGAGGTTTTAGCGTCATGTGAGTCAGACATGCAATTTCAGGTTAAAACCGCCGAAGTGTCTGCCGAGGTTTTGGCCAAAAACCAGGGTTTAATTAGAATGATAGTCTCCTGACCTGACACCTGTTGGAGTGAGGACGTTCGATCCAACCCATCGTCAGATATTTCAGGGTTGCTCCTGTGCCAGCTTAAAACGATTAATTTATGTCTCGCGATCGCACCCCCCAAGAACCTCAAAGCGCTTCGACTCTGGAAGAGATTCGTGCCACCCGGCTGGCTAAGGTTGAGCAACTGAAGCAGGTAGGGCAAAACCCCTATGCCTACCGTTGGGAAGTTACCCATCATGCGGCGGAATTGCAAGCCCGGTTTGCTGACCTTCCCAATGGGGAAGAAGATCCCACTGAAGTTGCGATCGCTGGACGGATCCGAACCAAACGAACTAGCGGAAAAAATCTGGCTTTTTTTGACCTGCAGGATGAGACCGGCAAGATCCAGCTTTTTATTGAACGCTCCCAACTGGAACAGGGAATGGCAGACACGCCCAATGCCTTTGATCATCTGGTCAAGCTGACGGATGCTGGCGACATCATTGGTGTCAAAGGTACCCTCAGACGCACTCCCAGGGGAGAACTGTCTGTCAAAGTGGGTCAATACGCTATGCTAACCAAATCCCTGCTGCCTTTACCAGACAAGTGGCACGGGTTGACCGACGTGGCCAAGCGCTATCGCCAGCGGTACGTTGATCTGATCGTAAACCCGGATGTGCGAGAAACCTTCCGGCGACGGGCGTTAATCACAGCCTCCATTCGCCGCTATTTAGATCAGCAAGGCTTCATCGAGATCGAAACCCCCGTCCTTCAGACGGAAGCAGGAGGCGCAGAAGCACGCCCCTTCATTACTTACCACAACACCTTAGAGATGGATCTATACCTGCGGATTGCCACTGAATTGCACCTGAAGCGGCTGATTGTGGGGGGATTTGAGAAGGTATTTGAACTGGGGCGAATTTTCCGCAATGAGGGAATTTCAACCCGGCACAATCCGGAGTTCACCACCATTGAGGTTTACCAGGCTTATGCAGACTATCACGACATGATGCGGCTGACGGAAGCTATCATCACCACTGCTGCTCAAGATGTACTGGGTACCCTCAAAATTGCCTATCAGGGGAAAGCCATTGACCTGACTCCTCCCTGGCGCAGAATCACCATGCACGATCTGGTAAAGCAGGAGACGGGGCTCGACTTCACCCAGTTTCAAACCCTGAAGGAGGCTAAAACAGCAGCAGCGGGGGTGGGGCTGACTGATATCGATGACTGTGAATCGATCGGTAAGCTGCTGAATGAAGCCTTCGAGCAAAAAGTGGAGCAAACCCTTGTCCAGCCCACATTTGTATTGGATTACCCGGTCGAAATTTCTCCCCTGGCGAAGCCTCATCGTTCTAAGCCAGGTCTGGTTGAACGGTTTGAACTGTTTATTGTGGGACGGGAAACTGCAAACAGTTTCTCAGAATTAACAGACCCGATTGACCAACGGCAGCGACTGGAAGCCCAGGCCGATCGCAAAGCTGCTGGAGATCTGGAAGCCCACAGTGTAGACGAAGATTTTTTGACTGCTCTGGAACACGGTATGCCACCCACCGGAGGCTTGGGGATCGGGATTGATCGTCTGGTGATGCTGTTGACCGACAGCCCCAGTATCCGGGATGTTATCGCCTTCCCACTACTCAAACCAGAGAAAGCAGAGGATTCTCCCTGACCATAGCATTCAATCTATGGTCAGGCAAAGGAATTGATTGACTCAAATCCTTGCACCGAAAGGGTTCGGGGTGATTTTATTAGAGCAGAACAGTCTACTACCAATCTGGAGTTCAGTAAATGTCCCTGGCCACTCGATCCTCTGCTGCGCCTCAAACTGTTACCGTCCTGAAGCGCGAAGACATCCCTGCTGAGCGATTCCAGATTGTTTACGTAGGTGGCGACAGTTCAGCTTCCACTCCTATCTGCACCTTTCCTACCCAGGGAGAAGCAATCTCATGGTTGCTCTGCAACGGCTACACATGGATCAAAGACTCCAATCCCCAACAGTGGGTTAAATCTTAATTATTCTTCTACTGATTCAACAATTATTCCTCTACTGATTCAACGACCACTACATAGTATTTCCAAATAATATCTCCAAAGATTCATTGGGTGGGGTTAGGCGGCTTCCCCACCTTTTTTTGGTAAGAAGTGAGAAGTGGGGGGAAGGGGGTAGATGGGGCAATTGAGTTTTAAGTTAGTGCCCTTTCGCCTCTTCCCTTTCGCCTTTGCTCCCCTGCCCTTCCGCTCCCGTGTTCTCCTCTCACTCCTTTCCTCTCATCAAAATTTAAACTTCTATTGCCCATCGCTTCATCCTAGAGAGCTAAATTTTCCTATAGATACGGTGATCTGGCTAGATTCGATGGAAGCATAATGCAGATGGCTGCTTACAGGGATTGCATTGGATGGGTCAGAAGGTTAATGGGCAGATGGAGGTTGGAAAGGCGATTATGCCAGCGGGGATCAGTTTTGGACGGGAAGTTTGTGGCAATTTGAATGAGGCGGAAGCACGGGAGTGGTTGGTCACTAATGGAATTGGTGGTTATGCTTCTGGCACAGTCGCGGGCTTATTGACTCGGCGTTACCACGGATTGCTAGTTGCGGCATTAGAACCTCCTCTGGGACGGACGCTAATGCTGGCTAAACTGGATGACACAGTACTGTACGGTGATCGCTTCTATCCCCTGCACACCAATCGCTGGTTGGATAGCACCGTTGGTCCTCACGGCTACCGCCACATTGAGCGATTTAGCCTGGAGGGAACCATTCCGACCTGGCGTTATGCCTGTGCTGATGCGTTGCTGGAAAAGCGTGTGTGGATGCAGCCGGGTGCTAACACCACCTATGTCTACTACCAACTGCTGCGGGCAACCCAACCATTAACCCTGACAGTAAAGGCGATGGTTAACTACCGCGACTATCACAGCAGCACGCGGGGCAGTGGCTGGCGAATGACGATTCTACCGACCGAGCGCGGAGTAAATATCTCGGCCTTTCCCGACGCCGTGCCCCTGAGGCTCATGAGCGATCGCGCTGAAGTGGCCCCTTTTCACGATTGGTATTACGGCTATGACCTGGCTGTTGAACGTAGCCGCGGATTGGATAATCACGATGATCACCTGCATGCCGCCACCTTTCAAACCACCCTTCAACCAGGGGAAACCCTTACCCTGATTGCCAGCACAGAGCAAAGATCGGAATTAGAAGGTGAGGCGGCTTTGAAGATTCGTCGCAACTATGAACAAAAACTACTGGGGCTGTGGAAGAGCAATCGCCCTGTGGATGCTAAAGAGACTCCGGCCTTTGTAAATCGTTTAGTGCTTGCTGCCGACCAGTTTATTGTCAACCGCCCATCTTTTGATGAACCCGGTGGCAAAACCATCATCGCCGGGTACCCCTGGTTTGGCGATTGGGGACGCGATACCATGATCAGCCTCCCCGGCCTCACTCTGGCTACAGGTCGTCCCGGAATTGCCCGCTCAATCTTGAGGACGTTTGCCCGTTATGTAGACCAGGGGATGCTTCCCAACCGCTTTCCCGATGAAGGGGAAGTGCCTGAGTACAACACCGTCGATGCGACCCTCTGGTATTTTGAGGCAGTGCGTGCCTACTACGGTTTCACAGAAGATGATGACCTGGTGCAAGAACTTTTCCCGGTACTGGCAGATATCATCGACTGGCACTGTCGCGGAACCCGTTACAACATCCACCTCGATTCCGCCGATGGGCTACTTTATGCAGGAGAAGCGGGTGTGCAGCTTACCTGGATGGATGCCAAGGTCGGAGATTGGGTGGTGACGCCGCGTATTGGCAAACCAGTAGAGGTGAATGCCCTCTGGTACAATGCCCTGCGAACCATGGCAAAGCTGGCCCGCCGGGTAGGTAAGCCTCATCAGGAGTACGAGGCGATCGCTGATCGGGCCCAGGCACGGTTTGCCCGTTTCTGGAACTCCGACCTGGGCTACTGCTACGACGTACTCGATGGCCCAGAAGGAGATGACGCATCCCTTCGTCCCAATCAAATCTTTGCGGTTTCCCTCCCCGAAAGCCCTTTGAACCCGGCTCAACAGCGGGGCGTGGTAGATGTCTGTGCCCAAACATTGTTGACTTCCCACGGTCTGCGATCGCTGGCTCCCGATGATCCCCAATACCAAGGGCGTTATGGTGGTGACCAGCGGCAACGGGATGGAGCCTACCACCAGGGAACAGTGTGGGGATGGCTGTTGGGTCCCTTTGTTCTGGCTCACCTGCGAGTCTATGGGAATCCGGCTCAGGCCCGTGCGTTCCTGGAGCCGATGGAAAACCACCTTTATGCCCATGGAGTTGGCAGTTTGAGCGAAATCTTTGATGGTGATCCGCCCATAACCCCCAATGGTTGCATCGCTCAGGCATGGACCGTGGCAGAAGTGCTACGTGCCTGGCTGGCGACTGAGCATTCATAGCCCAAGGAGATACCTGCGATCGATTGGGGGAACGCCCACGCCGTAAGCGATCGCAATTTAGTTCCTAACCGACTCTAAGCACTCAAACAACGCTGGCAACGATCGCTTCTGCCTCCTGGAGAATCTGTTCCAGGTGCTTCTCACTTTTGAAACTCTCAGCATAGACTTTACAGACATTTTCTGTCCCAGAGGGGCGAGTTGCGAACCAACCATTTTCAGTAGTAACTTTTAAGCCACCGATGGGAGCGTTGTTACCGGGAGCATTGGTCAGTTTGGCTGTAATCGAATCACCGGCCAGGGTAGAAGCCTTGACATCCTCCGGAGACAGCTTACTCAGGCGGGCTTTCTGCTCAGGGGTAGCAGGGGAGTCGATGCGTTTGTAGAAAGGTTTGCCCAATTTTGCCGTCAGATCCTGATAATGCAGACCGGGATCTTTACCTGTTCGGGCCGTAATTTCGGCGGCCAGCAGATCCATGATCAGGCCATCTTTATCCGTTGTCCAGACGGTGCCATCCTTGCGCAGGAAGGAAGCCCCAGCACTTTCTTCGCCACCGAACCCAAAAGAGCCGTCCAGCAGTCCTTCGACAAACCACTTGAAGCCCACAGGCACTTCGCAGACCTGTCGTCCAATCTCTCTGGCAACCCGGTCAATCATGCTGCTGCTGACCAGGGTTTTGCCGATCGCACTTGTGGGAGGCCAGCCCTCCCGATGGGTAAACAGGTACCAGATAGCAACGGAAAGGAAATGGTTGGGATTCATCAGCCCTACGCTGGGTGTTACGATGCCGTGGCGATCAGAATCGGTATCGTTACCAAAGGCGATGTCATAGTCATCCTTGATTTGAACCAAACTCGCCATGGCGTAGGGAGAGGAGCAGTCCATCCGAATTTTGCCATCCCAATCCAGGGTCATGAAACGGAACGTGGGATCAACAGTGTTGTTGACGATGGTGATATTTAAGCCATAGCGATTGGCGATCGGTTCCCAGTAGGCAATGTTAGATCCGCCCAGGGGATCTACCCCAATCCGAATCCCGGATGATTGTATGGCAGCGATATCAATGATGTTTTCCAGATCGCTGACGTAGGGGGTAACAAAATCAAATCGATGGGTGGTAGAAGCCTTGAGTGCAGCCTCGTAAGGAATTCGCTTAACATCCCGATTTTTGTTCGCCATTAATTCATTGGCGCGGGTTTGCACCCATTTCGTGATTTCGGGTTCTGCAGGACCGCCGGAAGGGGGATTGTATTTGAACCCTCCATCCGCTGGGGGGTTATGGGAAGGGGTAATGATAATGCCGTCCGCCAGCCCGCCAGTTCTGCCACGGTTATAGGCAAGAATGGCGTGGGAAACAGCGGGTGTGGGCGTGTACTGGGCGTATCCTTCTCCTGCCGCAATGCAAACTTCTACCCCGTTTGCTGCTAGTACTTCCAACGCCGATTTTTGAGCCAGGGCAGAGAGGGCGTGGGTGTCCATTCCCATGTAAAGCGGGCCATCAATTCCCTGGCTTTTGCGATATTCTGCAACGGCTTGAGTAACTGCCAGAATATGGTCTTCATTAAAAGTGCCGTTGGCGGACGAACCACGATGGCCCGAAGTGCCAAAGCTGACCCGCTGCAATGGATTTCCAGGGTCAGGATGGACAGTGTAGTATTCCGCTAAAAGTTTTTCAACATCAATCAGCACGTCGCTGGGGGCAGGTTTGCCTGCCAGAGGGTTAATCTTCTCATCTGCAGTTGTCTGCATTGGTTTCTCCATAACGTGGCTATGGCTGGGCTACGTCAAGAATAACTTGAAATCTTGCCACCGGGCTGAGTTTCAGGCCCGCTCTATGGAGGAAAGAGAACGGAGAAGCGGTGAACAACAAAGGCAATTCTCCCAAGAAGATTCCCCATCATCAGTAAAGTTGGAGCCGCCAGATTAGCGAGGTAACAAATGTTTTTAAATTTGGTGTAAAAATTAGTAGAGTCGTGGGGATTGATGAGCAAAAGTAAAGTAGCGTTGACATCGTAGCTTGCGTAAGTGGCAGGCTTTGGCACAGTGCGCCAGTCAATTTGCTTCCACGCCTTGTGCTGCAATGGGTGTAAATTCTGCTGAAAAAACCTCAAAAAGCCTCGTTTCAGCTTCCACAGTCTTGCAGTACCTGTGTAAAGGGTGGCGTAGAGGCATTGGATTAATTTTTTCTACAGAGCTGAAGGTCATTCTGATTACCAGCCTGACCACTTCGGGGCTGGTTCTGGGCATTCGACAGGTTGGAGGGTTACAACCTGCTGAACTGTTAGTGTTTGATCGGATGATGCAACTAAAACCCGACCAAAATCCTGATTCTCGCTTGTTAGTGGTTGGCATTAATGAAGCTGATATTCGCACTCAAAACCATTGGCCGCTGAGTGATCATGTGATTGCAAAAACCCTGGCAAGGTTGCAGCAGTACAAACCACAGGTGATTGGGCTGGATATTTTTCGAGATATCGCGATCGCCCCTGGCCATGGCTCGCTTCAGGCGCAACTACAAGCGCCCAACGTGATCGCGATTAACTATCTGGGCAATACCGAAGACGAGCATATCCCTGCCCCACCCTACTTACCGCAAGCCCAGGTAGGATTCAGCGATCTGGTATCCGACCCGGACGGAGTTGTGCGGCGCAATTTAATGTTTGTCTCCGATGGCACCGCAACCCATACTTCATTTGCGCTCAAACTCGCCCTTTATTACCTGCGAGAACGTCAGGTTCCAGCCCAGTTGACGGAGGCAGGAGAATTTCAAGTTGGTAAAACCGTTTTTGCAAAGCTGCGGGCGACGGCAGGCGGTTACCAAACTGCCGATACAGCTGGCTATCAAATTCTGCTGAACTACCGTTCTGCCAGCAATGCGGTTCGAGTTGTTTCCCTGCAACAGGTTTTACAGGGAAAAGTGGACCCCGATTGGGTCAAAGATAAGATCGTGCTGATTGGGGTCACAGCTCCCAGTGCCAAGGATTTACACTACACGCCCTACAGTTCCGGCAAACAGGGCAACCTCCAGATGTCGGGAGTAGTGATTCACGCCCAGATGGTGAGTCAGGTTTTAAGTGCGGTACTCGATGGGCAACCCCTGTTCTGGTTCTGGCTGGATTGGGTAGAAATTGCCTGGATTGTGAGCTGGGCAGTTGTTGGCAGCATTCTGGGTTGGCAAATTCGTCACTGGCTGGTGTTGGGGCTGGGTGGCGGTGTGGTCTTAGGGATTCTGGTAGGCATTGGCTCTGGCATTTTTGTCCATATGGGTTGGGTGCCCATGATTGCCCCTGCTCTGGCAATGATGCTGGCAGGTGGAAGTGCGGTTGCTTACCGGGTGTTTCACTACACTTTCCACGATGCTCTGACAGGATTGCCTAATCGGGCTCTATTTCTCCAGCACCTGAATCGGTTGATCCGAAGGCAAAATCGCTTTACCAGGAATGGTAATGGTCAGACCAACTTTGCAGTTTTGTTTCTCGATCTGGATCGTTTCAAAGTTGTTAACGATAATCTGGGCCATGAGATTGGCGACCAACTGCTGATTTGTACCAGCCAGCGGCTAAAACGCTCTTTGAGTCCATCCCATACTCTGGCGCGGGTAGGGGGTGATGAATTTGCTGTTCTTTTGAAAGGGGTGAGCAATCTGAAGCGGGCAACGGCGATCGCCAGCCAGCTTCAGCAAGAAATGGCCCTCCCATTCTGGATTCAAGATCAGGAAATCTTTACCAGTGTGAGTGTTGGCATTGCTTTAAGTCAGACAGAATCCGATCATCAGCCAGAAGATTTGCTGCGCGATGCCCATACAGCCATGTATCAGGCGAAAGCGCTGGGCAAAGCCCGCCAGGAAGTCTTTGCAACCGGGATGCGGATTCAGGTTGTCCGTCGCTTACAGCTCGAAACGGATCTCCGCCGAGCCATTGAGCAACAGGAGTTTCAACTTCACTATCAGCCGATTGTGGCCCTGGAGACGGGTAGGACGGCTGGGTTTGAGGCTCTGGTACGGTGGCAGCATCCCCAGAATGGTTTCATTTCTCCAGCGGAGTTCATTCCCGTTGCAGAGGAGACAGGTTTGATTGTGCCGTTGGGGCAATGGGTGATCCGAATGGCCTGCCAGCAGATCAAGCAATGGCAGACAGAATTTAAGCTGGATTCAGCGTTGATGATGAGTGTGAACCTTTCGGGTCAGCAGTTTACCCAGCCTGATCTGGTGGAGTTCATCGAAGAAACGCTGGCCGCGACCGGATTAGAGGGCCACAGCCTGAAACTGGAGATTACTGAAAGCGTCGCTATGAACAATGTGGAATCGGCGATCGCCATGCTCGCTCGCCTGAAAGCCCTCAACCTCCAGCTCAGCATTGATGACTTTGGCACAGGCTATTCCTCCCTCAGCTATCTCTATCGGTTTCCAGTCGATACCCTGAAAATTGATCGCTCCTTTGTCAGCCAGATGGATGCTGCTGGAGATGATGCGGCGATCGTGCAAACCATTGTGGGATTGGCCCATAGTCTCAACATGAACGTGGTTGCCGAAGGGGTAGAAACCGCCACCCAACTGGCCAGACTGCAAACCATGCGCTGTGAGTATGGACAGGGCTATTTCTTCTCTAAACCCTTGCCTGTTCAGAGGGCAAGAGATCTTCTGGCGGCCAGGACTTGTTGGTTAGAGCGGTAGG
This sequence comes from Leptolyngbyaceae cyanobacterium HOT.MB2.61, assembly GCA_023511615.1. GTDB lineage: Bacteria > Cyanobacteriota > Cyanobacteriia > Leptolyngbyales > Leptolyngbyaceae > Leptothermofonsia. The sequence goes on along the minus strand of JAIMBL010000031.1, from coordinate 9,080 downwards.
ATGGCAGAAGCCAGAGCAAGTGAGGGAAAGGAATAAGGAGTGAAGTATAGCTATAGCCAACAAGCTTAGGACGGGGTACAGGGGTGGAACCCCTGGCTGGGGGCGAAGTCTCCACCCTTCCTTAAACCCAGTGTCCTAAGCAACCTGGCGACAGCTATAAAGGGCGGAAGAGTAGAGGATTGGGATTCACCCATGCGCCCCGTAATGGCTACCGCTATATCAACTCCTTTACCTTGCCGCAACCTCTAAGCTTGAGGAGGCCGATCGCCCAAATTCTTCTGGGGCGTATTGCAAATGGGCTTCTGCACCGGGATAGAGGAAGGTGCCGGGAGTCACGGAACGAACCAGATAGTGGAGGGAGTACACACCAGGGTCGAGTTTGTCTCCATAGGCGACTATCCGATCTTTGTAGATGGTCTGATAGGCCAGTTGCCAGCTATCGCCTCTGGCTTCGAAGTAGGGAGTGGTTGTCTGGAAGGTGTTGTCTACTGCTTCAAACCCGGCGGGGAGAGGATCGGTAATGACTACATGGTTAACGGGATGGTCAGTGATGATTTCCAGACCCACATCGTAGACTTCTCCGGCAGACACCTTCAAGGGGTCGGGGGCGTAGAGTCCGGTTCTGAACACTACCTTGTCCTGATTGGCCGGACGAATGGTGCGGGTCACCCGCAAGCCGCTGAAACGACCAGGCTGATTGCCCTGCAAACGGTAGCGGTAGGAAACCAGGTAATGTAGCATCCCCGACCCCGATTTTCGTAGAACCAGATCCTGACGGTTTTGAGGCAAATCGTTCATGGGGACTTTTACGGACTCACTGGACTTCTGATAACCCTGGAATTTAGTACTGATAAGGGTTTTGCCTGCCAGCTGGGCGATCGCTTCAAAGTTGGGTGGCGTCGGCTGGAGTTGACTGTACTCCACCAGCGCGGTCAGTGCTGTTGCATTGTCATAGGTGCTGGGCCAAGTGCCATTTCGCCGCTGGGCAAGTAGACCCTGCAATAAGCGATTGATCACATCTGGTCTGGCTTTCTGGGCGATCGCCAGCCGCAGGGCTTCGGCCTGGGCAGCCGTTGCAGAATTCAACCATCCCCAGCCCTGCGGCAAGTTCACCGTAGCTGCTCGTCCAGTTTCATAAACGGTTTCCTGCAATTGGTTTGCCATTGCCCTGGCTTCTTGCTGCCAATCGGGGAAGCGGAAGAGGTAGCGGGCTAATTTGACCTGATCAACTGGATCCAGTTGAGTGCGGGCGGCATACAGGTCCGCCAGAAAGTCACTGCGCTGCTCTCCCAGTTCTGCCAGAGCGATTAGCGTTGCCAGCCGCACCTGGTTCTTGCACAGAGACTCTTTGCAGAAGTCATACCGGCCTGGATTGGCCAGCAGGCTGGTGAGGTAGGTTTTTAGGGAGGTCTGTAAAGCAGCAAAATTCTGTATTTCTATCCCCGCTCGATTGGCTTGCGCGATCGCCTGAGCCGCATAGGGGGTCACAAATGGATCGGATTTCTCAGCTCTGGGATAGGAAGCAAAGCCACCATCGGGTTTCTGGAGTCGGTGTAGCCGTTCCATTGCCTGCTGGGCCTGCTGCTTCGGCTCAAAGTCAGCAAAGGACTGTCCGTAATTTTTGGAGAGGGTTTGTAGATTGGCGGCGATCGCCATCTGGCTGGCGGCGGGTTCCAGAAACGGCAAATTGGTTTCATCCAACACCTGCCGGGTAGGAGCGGTCAGCGTTGGAACCAGCGTGCTGGCCAGGGAAACATCTAGTCCGCCCACATCCTTTGCCACCTTCGGATCTACCTGAATCGGAATCTTTGCTTCCCGTTCGGTTGCGCCCGTTTCAACCACCTGTTCCGTCACATTCTGGGTGCGAATTTCTAAAGGCACTTCAAAAGCATCGGTCGCACTGCCCAATTGGGTGCTGAACTTCACCTGGGATTCCCCGGTTCCCTGCACTTCAACCGGGAAGCGGTAGGCCGTTGTACCGGAATTTCCCACCTGCCCCTGCGTGCTGCCCGACTGGTCTAGTTTTAAGGGCGGAGTCACCGTGCCATTGACGGAAACATTCCCACTCTGGCCCGTGTTGTTGGTGATGGAAGCTCCAATTTCAAAGCGATCGCCCGGACGGGCAAACTGAGGTAGTAGCGGGCTGGCAATCAAGGGCTGGGTTGTGATAAATGTGGTATTTCCATTCCCAAAATGGAGATTCCCATCCGTTGCCACGGTCATTACCCGCCAAGTGGTCAAATCATCGGGCAGTTTGAATGTCACCGTCGCATTGCCAATCGCATCCGTCATGACAGCTGGATTATAGTAGGCCAGCGCTTTAAAGTCTGTCCGAACACGAGTGTTGCCCGCCCCTGCCGAAAGACCACCACCATAGCCCCAGCCCTTTTCCAGTGGCGAGGCCAGGGGCTCCAGCACCACATCCGAGCGGTTGTCACTCAACCGGGTTGAAATCGGCTGTTCGGCATAGACCGTCTTCACCAGATCGGGAGGACGATACCTGGTCAGTTGCAACACCGCTTCATTCACTACCATCACACTCAGTTGACCTTTCACGGGCTGGTTCTGGGCATTTCTGAGGGTCAACCTGACGGTCTGGTTGTCTCCAGGATTAAGGGACGGAGTGACTTCCGTTTCAACTTGCAAGTATTGACCGCTCAGATCGGTGGAGAAAGGTGCAAACCCGATCCTTACCAGTTTATCCAGGCTATTCGGCTCTAACTCTGCCAGTGGTTTGCCCTGCCGTATCAGCACCGCCTCAACGGCTGCATTGGGTAGCATATCTGGGGTGATTTTGAACTGAACCTGGGGGGCGCCTCCCTTCACCTTTGTCACCGTTTTGTAGAGAACGTTGTGACGCACCACAGCAAAGTAAAGTTCAGCATCGGAATAGGGGGACTGGATCAGGGCCGTGGCTGTATCGCCCAATTGGTAACTTTTCTTATCCAGCTTAATTTCCAGGCGATTGTTGCGATAACGGCTACCCCAACCCACTGGAGAGTCCCCCGTTGCCCAAATTTGTATATCGGTCGCGCTGGCTTCGCTGCTGCCGCTCAACATGGCCCGGATGCGGTAGGAACCGGAAGTGGGTGGCGTCAGCGTCACTGCTTGAGGCTGCACATCGGTCTGCACATCCTTACTGTCTACGGTCTTGTATTCCACCTGGTTCTGCTCAATCCGGCTGCCCTCGACCAGTCTGGCCATGCGGCTATAGTTCATCTGTTGCAATTCCAGGCGGACCCGCTGGCTAGGGTAGGGTTTGCCAAAGGCATCGGTGACAATGACCTTGACTGGAAATTCCTTACCCGCCGTTGCCACAAAGTCACTTTGTAGTCCAACCAGGCGATCGCCCGGTAACGCCAGGAAGCTTTTGGAATCCGACACCGACAGGTTGGACACATCCGAAACCTGGGCATCAACCCGGTAGGTCATGGGGTAGGGGAGATCTTTTTCAACCTTTACCGTCTGGCTACTTTGACCACTGTTATTGAGCACTTGGCTGGTTTGCAACACATCACTGGAAACGACGGGTGCTTCTTCCGGCCAGAACCAGCGGCGTCCAAAGCTAAAGCCATCCCAACCTTTGGGTGTAAACTCTGCCTGCTGGCGGGTGACGTAGTAGCTGGTCTTTCCACCCTCCACGGGGGAACCAAACAAGTAGCTGCTCTGTACCTTCGCCTCAATGTTCCGTCCAGCCAGAGCCACCACATCAGGAAGCGGCGCAGACTGGGCATCGGAAGAAGCCCTCTGACCTGGCTCCCTGGATTCCTGACTGCCCTGCTCTCCACCACTGAGGGTCAATTCGACTTTGAAGTTGGGCGGCTTAAATTCAGCAACCCGAAAGTCTCCTGAAATTTCAACCCCATTCTCAGCTTTTGCCTTCACATAGTAATAGCCAAGGGGCTGATTGGCCTCTATCGGCAATTCCAGAGAAAAGCTGCCAAATTCGTTGGTGGTCTTATTTCCTAGAGCTTTTTTCAGCCCATTCGGACCTTCCAGCGTCAGGGTGTAGCGGGCTTTTTTGTCCTGTTTCAGGGTGCCGTTTTGCAGGTAGTAGGCAAACCCGGTCAGGCTAACAGTTTCTCCGGGCTGGTAGAGTTGGCGATCGCTAAAAATCGTCCCCCGCGACTCTGGCCTGTTACTCTGCCATCCGGCATCAATCCCGTAGTCATAGGCACCGCTGTACTCATGGGTGCGGGTGAAGGCCCAATCCTTTCCCTCCTGTGCAATCACCAATAGTTTTGGCGGATCAGCAAAGCTGTTGCCCCCCATGCAGGTTTGCAAATTCTGGCGAGTCAGTAGCAGCGTCCCGTCTTTGCCTGTTTTGCCTGTAGCGCAGGGAGAGGCAGCCCCTTCAGATTTTGCTTCCAGTTTGGACTGGTAAATCTGAATTGTGGCATTGGGCACAGCCGAACCATCCGACAGGTGATGAACCCGCACCAGGCCCGACTCTGGAAACCACTGGGCAAACACTCCCAAATTGGTCAACTGTACCAGACCATAGATGGTGGGTTCCCGCCATTTTTCCTGATTCCCTTCCTGGTAGGAGTTGGTGCGGGCCTGCACTCCGTAGGCCAGCATCCCAGTTGCGCCACCCAACTGCTTTTGCAGGGGCACCGGAATATTCGTTGACTGATTGTTCTGGCTTTGAATCGAGGTACTTCTCCAGCCAGCCGGATTGGGCAACAGTCCATCTCCCCCTTCCCTGGGATAGGCTGAGTCGTAATAGACCAGATCGGTTGGCTGGACGACGGCAAAGGCTGACTTGTAGCTTTGCAGGTTGACGGTTGAAATGTTCAGTTGCAGATCTTTGCCCGTTGGAAAGATGTTTAAACCAGAAGGGGCCCAGATTTCTGGCGCAACATCTCCTGTGTTGTACTGCACGGTGATTGGTTTGCCCAGAGTCTGCCCAAATTTATCCTTCAGGCCAGAGCCCAGAGTAATGGTATAGCTGGTTGCCGGTTTCAATGCCCAGGGATTGAGGTTGACCAGGCGATCGCCCTCATAAGCCTGTACCAGCGGCAAATCCTTTTCAGGCGGCGGACTGATTGAAATGTTGGCGATCGCCGATTCTGCATTCAGCCCATTGTTGAACTCTAACTGAGCAGCTCCCTGCACAAATCGACCAAATGCCCCTGCCGCATCCGGTTGTCCGTAATAGCTCAACTTCTGAAAAGCAAGCGGCGAGAAAGTTTCTATCTGACTGGCAAACACAGCCTCACTTGGCAGATTGCCCTTCGCGGGACGCACACCGGGTGATATTTCTAGCCTGTAGCGAGTGGCCTTCGCCAGGGCTTGCTGAGGCTCAACGGCATAGGTCCAACTTTTTGCGGAGTCATCAAAGGCATCGCCGGGAGAGGGCGTTTCTGCCTCAGTACCTTCTTCTTTTTGCAAATTGACCTTTAGCAGCACTCCTTTACTCTGCCCTGGAAGCATAAGTTTCAGGTGCTCTTTCAGGGACTCCAGATCCAGTTCGGTATTAGCTGTAATTTTAAGGACTGGTTTGGTGTCAAACGGTTCGTTACTTTCGCCTGCCGGAGAACCTGCTGGAGGGGAACCCGGCAGATTCATGAACTTAATCGGTTCAGTATTGAATGTCCAGGCAAGATCCTGATCCAGACGGTGGTTTTGTAGATCGGCCAGTCCCGCTTTCAGGGTTACTCGAACACGGGTTGCTTTTGGTGTTGCCTGATCCGCCTGAAAGCCGACCATACGCGGCGTCAGAAAGCGAAATTGCCCCGGCAGCGGCGGCACCAGTTCAAATTTTTTGAGAATCTCTTGCTGGTCTTTGCTCTCCAGACTTTCAACGGGGATGAGCGGTTCCTTGAAGCGAATTCGAATCTGGGCTGTGGGTGCCGCTTCTCCCAAGGGGCTGATCTGCTCGATCCATTCCGGCAATTGGGGATCGGGTAGAGGGCTCACTGCCGGAAGGGGGGCGTTGCCAACGGTGAGGTTTGCCGTACTGCATCCACCAATTTTCAAAACAAGGATGAATCCAACCAGGAATAATCCAACCAGCTTGACCCGCTTCCAACCGCCCATGAACCTGCCCCACTGCCGCGAATGCTCTATAAAGCTATGACATCATTCCTACATGCTGAAATGGTTGAGTTTCCGGGATTGTCAACAAATCTTTACGGGATGCTGGTTCAACAAACCCGCTGCACACAGCAAACCGCTGTTAACCCTGAATTCCTCCCTCGACGGCGTTGCTGAAAAGCAGGATGAATCGAAACGAAGTTTCAAGCATACAGCATCCATTTCACACTCGGATCCAGCAATACTCCCTCGACCGATTGTGTTCTCCAGGTTCATGTCGTGGGGCTTGCCGGGGCGTCACTCTACCCAACGAGCTAACACAACCATTCCAGCACTACCGTCACGAGTCAAGTGGACTCCGCACTCCCTGCCCACTCCGATTTAACCCATGGATATAGATCATGGTTGCTTTAACATCCTTGTGACCCAACAATTCCACTGCATAGTGGCTGGCACAAGTTCCCTCACAATTCTATGTTTCGCTAGGGTATATCTTTATACCCTAGCTTTACGTTGGCTCAATTTCGTCATTTTCTGGGTTCATGCACGCTTTGTTGTAGAAATGAACAATTTTGCCTGCCTTAACTCATCCGATTTTGATGACTGTTCGATTATTTCTCAGAAAGGCAACTTCTCAATGGAGTCAGTTATTGATTAATCTTAGAGGTGCCAGAAAACGCTAGATCTGAAAAACCTTGTTTTACCATATTCCAAAGCAGCTTTATCTCTGGTTGGCAGTGCTCATCTTTGGTGCAGCAAACTCAGTCACACGAAAGCTGACAGAATTGGGCGCACAGAATTCTGTTGACGGGCATAACCCGATTTCCCTTTGCAATGTTTTATTTGTAGGCAATCTGTGCGCTCTCATTGTTTTCACCACACTATTCTGGCGACAATGGAGTTGGAGTAACCTGAAGCAGCTATCCCGTCAAGAGTGGTTGGGGCTAGTTGCTGTGGCGATTCTTTCAGGGGCATTGGCTCCCAGTTTGATTTTTCAAGCTCTTGCCACAACTAATGTAAATGGAGTAGTGCTAGTAAGCAGGTTAGAGCTTCCTTTAACGTTGGCGCTATCAGTCTGGCTATTGGGTGAATGGGTCAACCGTTGGGAAGTGGCGGGAGCGATCGCATCTTTCATCGGCGTTGCCTTTATCATCTTCCTTCAACCGCCCACCGCAGAGATGCTTAACATGGGTGAATTTATGATCGGTGTTGGAGAACTGTTAACTGCCGCAGGAGCGATTGCCCTGGCTGTAGCCACCATCCTGGGTAAACACTACCTCGGTCGTGTTCCGTTAGGAATTTTCAGCATTTTTCGCACAGCTTTGGGAACAGTAATTTTCTTTTTCACCGCGTTGTTGCTCTTCGGCAAAGATCACTTTATAGAGGCATTTTCTCCCTTTCTCTGGAAGTGGATGTTAGTCTATGGAACTGTGATTGTCGTCATGGGTCAAACATTTTGGATAACTGGCTTACGAGCTTCAACCATTTCAATGGCTTCGTTAGCCGCATCGTTTACTCCTATTGCAGGGATTGGGGCTGCTTACCTTCTTCTCAGTGAGACTCCTACTCACGCCCAATATATTGGTGGCAGTGTGATTCTGGTGGGTATTTTCCTGAGCCATATTGGGGTTCAACGAAAAATGCCCGTTGCTGTTGCAGAAAGCTGTGTGCAGTCTACTTCAACAGAACGAGAAATCACTCGTAATATCGGATTTAAGGGAATTTGAAAATGTAGAACCCGTGGACATTCTCTCACCTAACCCTCTTCCATCCTTCTGGCAGGGAATAAGTAAAATACAGAGCAAGATGCTGTTGCCATTCTGAAGGGTATAGTCACGCCTCCTAAAGCTCGTCCAACGCTCCGATTCGTGGATGAGTATTGTGAACTGTATAACGATTCAAGCCTGGAGAGGACGACCAGACGAAACCGCAAATTGCATCTACGATAATCTGTGAGTTGATGGCAATGGGATTTTAGTTTGAGCTGGTGTTAGCCGATAGTTTGTATGGTGAGAGTGAGTGTAACTTTATTTCAACGTTGGTTTCGCTCAAATTGCCTTACATTGTTGCGATTCACTCGAATCACGGGGTCTGGCTGCCGCAAGACCAGGAGGTAACGGCAGAAGCGTGGGAAACATTCACCCGTACCTTTAGCAACGGCGAAACTGAAGTGCGCTCTCGACGAGAGGTTATCTATGGCCCTCGTCGCCGTGTGCGTTACTGGGAGTTAATCACCGACCCAGAAACGTTACCGGACAATTCAACCGTGTTTGTGATGAGCAATGCACCTGCCATCAAGCTCGATGAAATTAGCGATGCGTACGGCGTCAGACTTGGGTGGAATATGGACTCAAGCAAAGCCAGGACGCTTTAGGCTGGGCTGATTTCCGTGTGACGAACTACGAGCAGATTGAACGCTGGCGGGAGATCGTCATGAGTGCATTCACAATGGTCAGTTTGTTTGCTGATGCCTTCAATCGAGTGTGTCCTTTATCTGGTATCGGGGCGAGTCTTCACGCAGCATCCCTGGTGGGACAACCAACGGGGTTGAAAAAATCTGCTTAGTAATTTGGGTTTGGTGCTTGAACCGTGGATTGTCTTTAACCGCCTCAAACACTGGTGAACTGTGTTTTTCATTCCCACTCTGGAGCGAGGATTCGCTCAATTGATTGAGCGAATGCAGTCGTTTTACCGCTCTATCATTCACGATCTGATCCTGCAGCACCTCTTATTTAACTCTGCTTAAATGATGGAAGAGGGACGGAATCAGACTATAGAGTAGCACTATAAAATTGGAGAATGGCACGCACAATTTCTCTAGCAAATCACTTTAGTAAGTAGGTCAGTGCAATTTAGCTTATGTAAGTCAAGTTGTGTAACATCTTCTCCAGACTTGCTTAGGCTGACAAATAGAGTGAAGTTTACATTTCACAATCTGGATGCGTTTTCCTACCCTTACCTACTTAGGGCTTGCTGAAAAAAGCAGCAAAGGTTTACTGTGCCTAGTTTTCAAGCGGGATCAAGTCTGCTAAAGTGCAAGG
>JAIMBL010000307.1 GCA_023511615.1 Leptolyngbyaceae cyanobacterium HOT.MB2.61 | reverse complement strand
CGTCTGGTCTTTTTCCTTTTCCAGCAGGATACGCCGTTTCTTCTCCTTTTCTCATACACCACAAATAAACATAGCTCATCCTATGTAAGCTTAGGCAACCCTCAGAGGTTTTACACCTGCAACGGACAATAGCCAACCGGCGAAACTAGTTGTTTGCTGGCTCAGATGGGTTTCGCCAGAACACAATCTTGTCATTGATGGGCTGAATCTGGGTGCCGGGATAATAAAAACTGAGGATGCGATTACTGGACCAACCAAGCTTGCCCAGATGGTAGGAGCCAGTTTGACTCAAACCAACCCCATGCCCTAGACCACCCCCTACAAAGGCATACCCAACTAATGCCCGGTTTGAGCTATAGAGAGGATCGATGTAAAAAAGGGTGCTGTTGGGAGCTTGAAAAACCTTCAACACATCATCCTTCAGGAATTTCACTGTGCCGTTATCTAAAGTCACGGTTAACTCCTGAACCCGTCCGGCGGGCGATCGCTTTGTCACTGCCATCTGTTGAATAGTTTTGAAATTGGCCAGGGGACTGCGCTGCTCAAGCAGGTACTGCTTCAACTCCTGATTCAATTCCGACAGCCGACTTTCTGCCCGCCAGCGAAACCAGGATTGCCCCTCCTCGTTAAATCCCTTCTTCTGGTTAATAAAGGCACGGAAATTCTTCTCATCCGACAGGCTCTTGCGGGAAAGATCCCAGGATTTAGCGACGGAATCAACAACGGCCTTGAGATAGGGTCGTTCTGCTCCGTACCAGATGTCGTTGAAGGGGGCTGTGATGCCGCCTGTGGTCGAAGAGTAAACCGCATCGACTAACTCATTCTGATAGGTAAGCACCAGTCCTTTGGTAGCGGCGATCGCCCGATCCGTTGCAGCAGCGGTTCCATTCAACCCATAATAAACCTGGCACTGCGTATCGGCACACAACTGGTAGTCATCCACTGCGAACCGTCTCAGGTTACGCAGGGCATAGGTGCGGGCCAGAATCGCCTGCACTTCCAGGACCGACTGTGCCGCAAAGGTGCCAATCTCGTGGGGTACGACTCCTCGCAAATAGGTTTCCAGGGGCACCTGATTAACCAGAGTATAGGTGCCATAAGCATTGGGTTGGAGCCGCAGGCTACCCGCGTAAAGATAACGGCTCGACTCTTTCCCCTGACGATCAACCTGGATAACGCCCGTATTGGAGAGGATTTCGACGCGATCGCGGGTAAAACGGTAGCCATTCACTACTAAAGAAGCGCGGGGTTGCTTCTCGACCACTTTAGAGTCAATAAAGGCGGTTTGAATCCCCTGGGATTGCAAACTTTGCAGCAATAGCCGCCTTAACAAAGGGGTGTGGTAAACATCCCGTTTGGCCCAAACCTGCCATCGCTGGGGTTGAGCCACTTCCACTGGAATTCCCTTCTCCCGCCAGCGATTGGCACTGTCTTCCGCGCTTTCAAAACTTCGGTGGATGCTGAGAACAACCCGTTCCTCCAGAATTGGTTCAGCCAATGGCTGCTGCAAAATATCAAACTCTACCCGGCTGCTGGTGTAGGTTTTAGGCTTGCCTTCAGTTTGCAGGCGAACGGTTAACCGAGGTGCCTTTGCGGTTTCGCCCGCACCCGGTTTTGCCTGTAGTGTTAGCCTGTCCTGGGAATGACTGCCGAACCGCTGCACAACCCCAACCTGAAGCTCAATATCCTTCCCCGGACGGTTAGCCGCTCTCCCACAATCAGCCAGGGTGCCTATTAACACCGCTATTGCCAGTGCCATGCGGGGCAATCGATTCCATACAGTGGCCATAGAGCTTGAATCCACTCGATGCATATCAAATCGTTTAACGTGTCTTGCAATGGTGTTGCTGAATAGCAGGATGAATTGAAATGATCAATTCATCCAACTCTAAATTCATCTCCGGAATCAACAACGCCCTTGCAATCTACCCCAGGGACAAATGAGTTCTTCAGGAGTTCCACCTCAAGAATCATAGACGCATTCAAGTGCAATAACTAACCTAAGCTTGACAGGCTAGCAAATTCCATGAAGTGCAGTTGGTTAAAACCTCCAAGGTTTGAATTCTGACGAGGTCAGGACTTAACACATTTTGCCAAATTCTCGGAGGTTTAAGCACCCAGGTGAGTCATTGCAGGTTCAGGTTAAAACCTCCGACTCTTCCGGCTTGCTGGTGAAAGAGTAGCTTATGCTACTTTTTCATCTAAAACAGAATCCCTGGAATATTGATTTCGTTTCGGTAATAAGCTTCGCTTATCACCAAACCCCCAGGAGAGCGAAGCCTCTGAGGTTTGCGTAAGCTCTAAAAGCCATGGATTCGGTTGCTAAATCGAAGTCGTTATGAGTATGATTAAGAAGTAGCATATAGAGGAATCCAATGGTGAGGGTTGAGGACATTCCAATTCAAAAGATTCGTCGTCCCTTGTTTCGGCAAAACGACCAGGCTAAGGTTGCGGCCTTGATGGAATCGATCCAGGAGATTGGTTTGCAAGAACCCATTGATGTTTTAGAGGTGGATGGTGAGTATTATGGCTTCTCTGGCTGCCATCGGTACGAAGCGTGTACTCGTTTGGGGCACAAAACCATTCGCTGTCGGGTGCGGCGGGCTCCCCGGTCCGTTTTGAAGATGCACCTAGCCTAGAAGCGGCGTTGCCAATCTGGTTCAAATAAACTGAACTTTGCAAGTCGTACAGTGATTTGGTGCCAAGTGTGTAGAAGAGACTAGAGGAGTGAGAAGGAGTTTAAGAATGGATGGTTGACAGCCATTAATGAGTCGCTCAACGATGATTACTGGTTTGTCAACATTACCTTGCCCCTATCAACCAATTGGAATTGATTCATGTAGGAGATAATTATGCCGACCCATCCTGAAGTCATGCCTATTAATATCGGGATTGATGAGAAAGCAAGAGGCGATATTGCTGAAGGGCTTTCCCGGCTTCTGGCCGATACTTATACCTTGTACTTGAAGACGCACAATTTCCACTGGAATGTGACAGGCCCCATGTTTCAGACCTTACACCTGATGTTTGAGGAGCAGTACAATGAACTAGCTATGGCTGTAGACCAGATTGCAGAGCGGATTCGGGCACTGGGTTTCCCCGCCCCTGGCACCTACTCAGAATTTACTCGTCTCAGCTCGATTGCTGAAGCCGAGGGGGTACCCAAAGCAGAGGATATGATTCGCCAGCTAGTGGAAGGGCAGGAGGCGGTGGTTCGCACGGCGCGATCGATCTTTCCAGTCGTTGAAAGCGCAAATGATGAACCGACCGCAGACCTGCTGACTCAGCGGATGCAAGTTCATGAGAAAGCTGCCTGGATGTTGAGGAGCTTGCTTGAGGGATAACCAATTGTTAGTTGTTAGTTTTTGGTTGTTAGTGTTAGAGGGAGTGAGGAATGAGGGATGAAGGAAAACTCAAAACTCATCCCCCCACCGCCTCTCTAACACCTAATTACTAACAACTAACAACTTTCATGAACGCATCTTCCCCCCAGAAAAATCCCCATCTTTTGCAGCAGTTGATGCGGCGGGTGGGGATTTCCAGTTTTCGGGCACTAAGTCACGCAACTGGGGTTTCGGAGAAGCAAATTCGGCGGTTGCGGCGGGGGGAGGTGGATCAGGTCCGTTTGGAAACGCTACTTAAGCTCAGTCGGGTTCTGCAAGTTTCGATCGCCGAACTACTGGAAATTCTCGTCCCATCGGAGTATCAGAGTCCTGAACAGACACCTCAGAACTCAGAGCTGACCCACGAGTTAGAGAGTCTGAGGCAGGAATACGATCGCCTCCAACATCAGCTTCAGCAACAGAAGCAAACTCTCCAGCAAGAGTTTCAGCAATCCAGCTTACAAATTCTGGAATCCCTGCTGTTGCAACTGCCGACAGCAGCCTATGCCGCCCAGCAAAATCCTCAAGCTCCTGCGGTTAAGTTGCTGCCTTTGCTCAAACCTCTGGAGCGGTTGTTGCAAGAATGGGGCATTGAAGCGATCGCAGAAGTTGGCTCTGAGGTTGCCTACGATCCCCAGCAGCATCAATTAATGGAGGGCTTTGCAGAAGCCGGGGATCTCGTCCGAGTTCGCTACACGGGGTACCGTCAGGGCGATAAGCTCCTTTACAGAGCCAAAGTAAGCCCTATACCCGGTAGCTAATATAGCTGTTGCCAGGTTGCTTAAGACACTGGGTTTGAGGGGGGTGTGGGGGCATGCTTCCTGCCCCCCCATGTGTCACCTTTGCTCTTTATTAAACGGGAAATGCGCAGAGGCGATTGTCAAAGGTAAGAGCTTGATGGCTCCAGAGAATAAAATGCTGGCGGTACAATTTCCAAACTTCTTTCAAAATAGGGTAAGTTAAGTTTTCTAAGTTTTCGCAAATAGCAAACTCGGAATTATCTACTACCATCTTCGCGCATAATCAGGTCGAGGTCTTCTTGAAGATAGTTGGAAATAGCAAAGGCCAGAGTTTCCACAAAGTTGGCTTCGCTGTAACACACCTGAAACTCTTTCAGAACAGCCCCAATAGTCTTGAATTCCCTGTAGGACATGGCTCATTTTGTGAATAGGCGTTGTGAATAGGCGATCGCGCAACTATTGTCTAGTGGTCTGTTGTCTAGTGGTCTGTCAAACTAAATTTGACAGGTGGTTAAAGCTTAATGGTTTGAT
>JAIMBL010000306.1 GCA_023511615.1 Leptolyngbyaceae cyanobacterium HOT.MB2.61 | reverse complement strand
GCACTTTAGCAGACTTGATCCCGCTTGAAAACTAGGCACAGTAAACCTTTGCTGCTTTTTTCAGCAAGCCCTATTTAATTCTGGCTAGCTACTTACCACAATGACTATCGCTATATCTCTTTAAAGCGTCCTGGTGCCCGTCAGGAAGGGGACGGGGGCTGCACCCGCAGCAAAGGATTTCACCCCCCTCCACCCCCAAAATATCCTTAACTTAATTGCGCCCAGCTACTACTTGTTTTGAGCCTTATCCATTGCTCGCTCGATAATGTCTTGAGCGGTGGTTGCCCCCTGGCTGTTGGAAGGACGCTTCATATTTTTCTTACCAGCCTCTCCTTGAACTTCATTCAATCCGCCACCCGTTCTTGACTGAACCTCTTCCATAGATTGGGGTGCACTTTGAAGGGTATCCTGTGCCTTCTTTGCGTAAACCTTAGCGGCTTTGCCCTCCTGGGTTGTGGAGTTGTGAGAAGTTGCAAAAGCAGGAGCGGTAGAGGTGAAAATTAGCAAGGAGGATGATTTTGATGAAATGAGACCTATCGATTTCTGCAGACTACCAATCAGTTTGACGAGTTAAAAATTCGACTTTTGGCAGCAAGGGATCCTGTACCACACCAACGCCTACAAATCCCCAACGCTTAAGTAAACTGTCTAATTGAGAACCAGGGATGGATTCAACGCCGAACTGATGGGCCACATCTGAACCATGGGTATTGAGATAACTGAGTGCATCGAAATGCTCGGAGAATACGAGTAGATAGCCTGGGTCTGGATTCTGGTCTGCTGTTTCTGAAGAGCGGTTGAGGTGAGCGGCCAGATAACTGCCGTCAAGCTTGGAGCGTACCAGGTAATAAATTTGGGAATACATAAATGACCTCTGAACAGGGTCAGAGCGTTAGCTCATACTACCCAGTTTGATACGTGGATCCACCACTTTTAAGAGTAGATCTGCCAGAAGATTACCAATGATGAGCATCACAGCCCCCATCATCAAGCTTGCCATGACCAGGTAAAGGTCCTGGGATTGCATCGCCTGGAGGATCAACCGTCCTAAACCAGGCCAGTTAAAGAAATATTCGGTAATAAAGGCACCGCTGAGGAGGCTGGCAAATTCAAAGCCCAGCAGCGTAATCAGAGGGTTGACGGCATTACGCAGGGCGTGAACATAGATGACTTTATTTTCAGGTAACCCTTTGGCGCGAGCGGTTTGAATATAGTCCTGGCGCAGGACATCGAGCAGTTGTCCACGGGTGATGCGTTGTAGTCCAGCAAAGCTTGTAATGCTAAGGGCAATGGTTGGTAGAATGAGATGCCAACCGATATCAAGGATTTTGCCCAGGGGGGTGAGGTCGGCATGGTCAATGCTGGTCATGTCGCCTACGGGAAAGAGGGGAGCGGTATTTTGCGCTAGGATCAGCAGCATGAGGGCGGCAATGAAGCTGGGGAAGCCCTGCCCTATATAGCTAATGACGCGTAATACCCGATCAACCAGGCGGTTCTGGTTAACTGCGCCAATGATTCCCAGGGGAATGGCAACGGCCCAGGTGACTATGAGGGACGCGATCGCCATCAGCAGGGTAGCGGGTACTCGTTCCCACAGCAGAGATGCCACTGAACGCTGATAGACAAAGCTGGTACCAAAGTTGCCATGGGAAACTACCTGCCAGAGCCAGCGCACGTATTGCTCAGGCCAGGATTTGTCCAGCCCAAACTGTTTTCTGAGTTGTTCGATCCGCTCAGGAGAGATTTTAGGGTTTTCTCTCAAAGCATCCAGGTAGTCTCCAGGGGCCAGTTGAATAATGAAAAAACACAGGATCGATGCCAGAAACAGTGTCAGGAGCCCCTGTAACACTCGTTTCACAATGTAGGCAAAGGTATCACTGGTAAAAAATGCAAGCAGAGTATCAATACCGGTTTCTAGTCTGCTCTGGTTGAAGGTGGTCATTGGGAGGGTGGCTAACCTTTGCTAATACTCGACAAGGGTAATGATGGGCACTTCGGGTAATTGTTTCCGCCCATTCAAATCTTTTAACTCAATCACAAACGCAAAGCCCACCAGGGTACAGCCTGTTTGCTGAACCAGTTTTGCTGTAGCACCTGCGGTGCCACCCGTTGCAATCACGTCATCCACAATCAGAATTCTGCTATCAGGTGGATGCAGAGCATCCTGGTGCACTTCTAGACGATCCATACCGTACTCTAGCTCGTATTCTACAGAATGGACAGCCGCAGGAAGCTTGCCGGGTTTGCGAACGGGAATAAAACCGGCTCCTAGCTTACAGGCCAGTGGTGCGCCAAAAATGAAGCCGCGGGACTCCATCCCAATTACAAAATCTGGGGACAGGGGATCGCACTTTTCTGCCAGGGTATCGATGGTATAGCGTAGCCCTTCAGCATCGCGCAGAAGGGTGGTGATGTCTTTGAAATTGATTCCGGGTTTGGGAAAGTCTGGAATTTCGCGAATGAGAGTCTTGATGTCCATGAACTTAGAGTTAGGGATCGTTTGCTTTTCTGCCTTTGCATGTTAGCAGGGCTGTGACTCCATCAAGATACCGTTTCAGTTGAAATTATTTGTAAACGATCTGACTAAGTTGGGAAACGGAGATTCCTGCGATCGCGTACATTGTTGGAAGCAATTGGTTCTAAGGGGCCTAAAAACGTTCGTGAAATACTTTTTCTTATCCGATGGCTGGACGATTGGCAGGGTTTGGGAGTTGGGCGGGCTGTGGAATGAAACCGCCTGGCGGCGCAAACCTGAGATCTGCCAGCTAGAGCTTTGCATATGGGAACAGGGAGAAAAATTGTGGCTTTACCGCGTTGAGGATGCCGTGCTCATGGTTGAAGTGAAGCCAACCGCCGAAGCCCAGCTTGATTCCTCTGCTAAAAACATTGGTCAGGTTGTACTCAAACGTCTGATCAGTGCGGATCAGGTGATTGATTTGTTGTGTGCTGCTGATTTGTCTGCCAATGGGAAATCGGTCACCAGGGGCGAGCCATTGAGGGGTGAGGAGAGAGGGGAATGGCTCTAACCCTCCCACTCTCCCAATCTTTTCTTTGTTCTCTTTTCTTCGTTATTAGTTCTTTGCCGTAGATTGTTGGATGTTCACGGTCTGGCGCAGTAAGGTTACTCGACGGCTATCTACCACCATGGCCCAGAAGCCCCGATCAGTCAGCTTTTGCAAAGTAGCATGAGCAGAAGCCTGATCAGCCGTGTGGATGGCTAAAAGATAGGGACGCTGACCATAGGAAACCAGCCCAATGTCTTTACCGATCAATTGTTGCACTTCCAGCGCGAGTTCTGGCTGATTGAAGTAGTTAACCAGAACCGCATAACCTGCCCCCAGAGGTGTGGGATTGAAGGCGGTGGGGCGAGAAACGGCGGTTTGCACTGAAACCTGGGAAGAAACTGGGACAGTCGAGGGAGGCGGGGATGCCAGTGGTGGAGTTACCGAGGGTTCGGATGAAGGGGTGGGGGCGATCGCCTGTCCTTCTGGTGTTGAGTTTTCTCGTGGGCGAGCTACAAAAGCCGATAATCCAGCAGACTCGTTCAAATACCTGACCCAGGCATTAGCTGTATCTACCGTGGTAAATCCACTCACCCGCGTCACCACGTCATCTAAATAGCTGCAAACTGTGGATCTGGCACTGGCAGGCAATGCTCGCCGAGCTTTGTCCTGGGCTTCGGGGGTACCGCTCTTAATCAGCAGAATATACTCGCCAGGATTGGGGGGCTGACAGGTTGGGTAGGTAGGGTCCTGAGGGGGTGTGGGCGTGTCTAAGGGAAAAGGCGGCGGGGAAACCTGTGCGATCGTCTGTGGCGCAAAGGATAGCCCCACAACTAACAATGTCAGCTTCAACGAACCTTTCAATAATTGGGGAGTTCGGTACATAGAACCTTCCTTTGGGAGTCTGAGAGGGGTAGACAGCCCTTTTCGCCTGGCAAGTTTGAAGCATTATTCTACTGGAGATTTTCAAAAGCAGATCAAGAGGCTGTGGCTAAGGAAGCCAATGGTTGAGGAATGGTATCTGACGGGGCTTTGAACTCACCCGTCACCACAAATTCCAGGCGGAGTTTGAGCCAGGTAATAAATTGGGGATTGGTGGAGACGATAGCAGCAGCGGGTTGGGGACACTTTTTCTTGATTTCTGCCATTTCTGGGGCTTCCAGGAAAGCAGGTTGCTTAATCAGCCAAAAGTCGATTTCCTTTTCCTGTTCCTGGTAGTGGCGAGTGCGCTCTCTCAAAACTTCTTCTAGAGGTTCTTCTTCGGTCAAAAAGCGCTGGCTGGCGAGGACGTAATAGTAGGTTTGCATCTTTGAGGGTTGTTAGTTGTTAGTTGTTAGGGACGACGAATGACAGGCAACAGGATTGTATAAGTCTGTTGCCCATAGGCTATCACCATCATCAAGAGCTAAAAGCCATATGCTGAGGGTTAAGGGGCAGGATTGGAAAGGATGAAGGCGAGGGCTCGAATAATTTCAAATATTGAGTATAGGGTCTTGTGTGCGCAGGAATCTTAAGATTTCAAGGTTTTATTTAAACTCATCGGGTTGGGCTCATATTTCTTAACCTGTATAGCAGCCCTATATTATTTGTGGGTGGAGAGGTTTTGTGAGAAGGTTTCTGCAGCCTCTCTCACAATCCAGATAGGGTTGCTATAGCTCTCCCCGGATGGC
>JAIMBL010000305.1 GCA_023511615.1 Leptolyngbyaceae cyanobacterium HOT.MB2.61 | reverse complement strand
AAGTTCCAGCGAGTTTCAAGATGTAACCATCAACCTTCTCAAAGCTCGTGAAATACTTTTTCAGCAAGCCCTATTTAAGAAGATATCCAGGAATATCGGATTATTTCGGTTGGAACGGCTTGTTTCGCTTCCGCAGCTTTAAGCCAAGACCCAGTAAACCAAGGGGAAAAATACTTCCCGTAATTTCGGACGGTTCTGGCACAGCCGCTGTGGGATCTTCAGGATCTTCGGGATCACCTGCCCCTCCCAGGACGCGTTGATAGGTGATTAGGGTACTGACGAGTTCTCCAAAGGAGAAGTTGGTGGTACCTACCAGGAAACCTCCTTTTTCCTCAACTTCCTTTCCAAATTCCTTCACCTGTTTAGGCACGATGAAGAAACCTGGATTTGAGCCAGAAGCAGTCACTAGGAAGCTGAGTCCAACAAACTGACCATTGTCAAAATAGACTTTGGGAAAGGAAGAAAACGCTGCGTCGTCCTCTTCCGTATATTGGACACCCAGGAAATTAAACGAAACCTCTAGCTCACCGAAGGAAGGTGACACTGACTCAAGTTCTTCTTCAGGAGTACCTGAATTTGGGTTTTTCCCTGTAAGGACCGCATCATCATAACTGAATCGACCCTGATAGGTGCCAGTATATTGGCCTGTAGACACGTCAATAGTGAAATTGTAGGTTATCCTTGCTGCCTGAGCGGGGTTTGTTGCCACTATAAAGCTTAGGGCAGTGGTTCCTGCAACTGTTGCGAGGGTCTTCGTGAGAACAGACTTAATCATGATTTCCCGGTATGTCAGGAGAGGTGAACTAAAAAGAGTGATCCGCCAGGTTGATGCAGGTTTTTGCTTGGAGAATAACTTTTGCACAACCAGAAATGCCCTCTGGAGGAAAGCGGTTTAGTTGCAATCACAAAACAACAGGGAACTTCCTATGTAGATGCCACCACCCTGTTGCCTCCTAACATTTGAAGGCAGCTTGCTGTAGCCTAACCAAAGTCGATAGAGATCGACCAGTAAAACTACGCAGTCTTTACCAAGACAAAATAATTGCAGTTCTCCCAGCTTGCCGGTGAAAGAGTAGGGTAAACCCTTTCACCTAAAACAAAATCTCTGGAATATTGATCTTTTTTGGTGATAAGCGACGCCTATCACCAAACTCTCAGGAGAGCCATAATTACGAGGCGAGTCCTCACAAGTTCGTTAGATCGACCTATCTAAAGTAAAGTTCCCACTCAACCGATTATCTCCGGAAAAATTTTGAAGCTTGAAGGATTTGTAAAGGCACCGGACTGAGAAAGGGGATAGGGCATGGAAAAAGTCTCTATCCGAAATTTAGTTATCAGAGCTGTATCTGTATTATGATACTACTTCCGTAGTATCAGGATTTTTCCTCTGTCCCACGTTCCCAGGCGGCTGACTCAATTTGACAATTAGTACGGCAGAGGGATCCAGCGTTCTGAAAACTCATTTTCAACCGCCGCAGTAAACCGTAGTCAGATGCGGCTCGTTTGGGCTGACCAGAAATGGCAACGGTACCTGATATTCATAACTGTTTTCTCTGGAAGGAGGAGTCATGGCGAAATTTCAAGACATCGTCCGCTATTACCGGAGGTACTGGCGGATCACCGTCTTCAGCATTGCAATGATGAGTGCCTTCGAAATTATTGATTTGTTTGTTCCCTATGCGATCGGACAGATTCTGAATGTTCTTTCTGGACACCCCCTGGATGCATACATCCAAAACCTCGTTGCCAGTGTTGCCATGGTTACTGGTCAGCCCCAAAGCCAGACACTTTCTCTTACGGTATTGCTGGTGCTGATTGGTCTGGTGTCAGTTGGGCGGGCTCCGATTCAACCCTGGTTAGGTCCCTGGTTTAGCTGGGATACGGCCTTTCGAGCACACCGTGACCACGCTCGCAAAGCGCTGGAGAAGGTATTGACCCTACCGCTGGAGTTCTACGACGAGAACAACTCTGGGCGGATTGCGGCACGGGTTGCAAAAGGGCTGTCTAACCACATGTGGAGCTACCCGGTGGTGGTTGGGCAAATGATTCCTAAAATGCTTCGGCTGGTGGGTATCTTTGTTTTGATCTGGATGATTGAGTGGCGAATTGGTTTATTGACGATGATTTCGTTCATTGTCATTCTTTCACTGAATCTGGCTGGATTAATACCGCTTATGGAGCGGGATAAAAAGCTAGATAAGTACATGGAAGATACGGAGAGCCGTACCTCTGAGATCATCACTAACATCAAGACGGTAAAAGCCTTTGCAACAGAGGCGACGGAGCTTGCTCGTCAGCAACAGCGGTTCGATCGCGAATTTAAGGTGCTGGATTATCGCATTCACAAAGGGTTTGTCATGTTGGGGATGCGGCAGCGAACCATTGTGCAAACCTGTGTGTTTCTGGTGCTGGTGTTTACGTTGGTTGCGACGGTACAGGGTCAAATCTCGATTGGCCACTTCATCACAACGCTGACGGTTTCCAGCATGGCCTACGCTGAAGTGGAGCCCATTAGCGATATTGCAGAAATGGTCGCTCGTCGTTATGCATCGATGATTCACTTCCATGAATTCATGCACCTTCCGGTTGGTAAGGATGCGGGCAACCTGGTTCTGGATGGAGTGCCGTCTTACCAGTTCACAGGGAAGGTAGAGTTTTCTCACCTGACCTTTGGTTATGCCCCGGAACGCCCGGTATTGCAGGATGTGAATCTGCTAATTGAGCCTTATCAAACGGTAGCGTTGGTGGGTCGGTCGGGTTCGGGTAAGTCTACGCTGGTGAAGCTGTTGTTCCGTTATTTTGAACCGGATGAGGGTGCAATTTTAATGGATGGAGTGGACATTCGCAGACTGGATGTAACGGCTTACCGGAAACGGCTGGCGATCGTTCACCAGGAAGTGGATATCTTTAATGGCACACTGTTGGAAAACCTGGTTTACGGCAACCCTAAAGCCACGTTTGAGCAGGTGAAGGAAGCCTGCCGGATTGCCCAGGCAGATGAGTTCATCCGTAATATGCCTAACGGCTACTCTACTGTGGTGGGTGAGCGGGGTGTGCGGCTTTCGGGTGGTCAGCGGCAGCGGATTGGTATCGCCCGCGCTTTAATTATGGAGCCGGATGTACTGATCTTTGATGAGGCGACTTCTAGCCTGGACTATGAGTCGGAGCGATCGATTCAACTGGCGATGCGTGCTATTCTGGGCACCCGCACATTGATCATCATTGCCCACCGTTTGAGTACGGTGCGTGAGGCTGACAAGATTGTGGTGCTGGAGAAGGGACGTATTGTGGAAGTGGGTAGCCACGAATCGTTGCTAAACCACGGTGGCATTTACCAGCGCCTGCACTCATTGCAGGAAACGGGTGAGTTGCTAGCGTAACCAGGAGAAGGGAGGAAGGGAGGGGGAGAGGGGAGAGGGGAGTTTTAATGTTTCATCTCGCTCCTCACGCCTCACGCCTCACGCCTGACTTAGATGAGGAGCTTCCTATCCTCCCAATTGTTTGTTGCCTATTGCCCGCGATCGCCCCCACGATATATGGCTCCTGGCTCATGGTTCTGATCGATTTCAATCACCAGATCTGCATAACCTGGAATTTCTACCAATGGTTTGATAAATAGTTCAGGATGGAGTGCTTTCCAGAAATAGTCTACGAATGCATCAATTTCAGCATCACTCATTCTGGCTTTGCCCGTTGCTCCCATTTCCTGTTCTGCTTGTTTGCGCCATTGTTTGCTGAAGCGGTAGTCGGTGGGATATAGCACTATCAAGCTGTCTAACCGTTCCCAGAGGGACAGGTAATTGTGCAGGCGTGTGTTCATGTCACAGGCAAAGGTACGGTCTGCTTCCGTGGTGATGGGGGGAGGGGCATGATGCAAAAGGGAGGGGTTAATGGGACGAACGCCAACAAACCAGCCTTCAAATAGGACGATATCGATGTTGGAGGCTGCTTGAGGGGCGATGCGATCGCCTGCTCCCCCATGCAGTGATTTATCAAAACGTGGAATCGCAACAGGTTGATTCAGTTGTGGGTGACGGAGTTGATCTAGAATTTGAATACCCAGTTCGATGTCGTGAGTGTCGGGTGGTCCGCGCCAAATCAGACGGGGGTCTTGTTTCTGTAATTGGAGGCGATCGCCATAGGTCTTGTAAAGGTCGTCGAGGGAAAGGCTGAGTGTTTGATAGCCCAGATGCTTCAGGAGCAGCATGAGGACAGTTCCCAGGGTGGTTTTGCCTGTTCCCTGTCCACCCAAAATGCCCTGAACAAAGGGGCGGCTTTGGGCTTGACGGCGGTTCGCCAGCCAAATCGCTAAGGGAAGCCACAGGTTCCAGAGGGTGCCAAGTTGGCACTCTGGAGTTTGATTAAAACGAGTCTGGCAAAGCTGAATAAAGTCTGGATAGACAGTTTGGAGGAGGTGCGATCGCAACCGCAAATGCTCACTCACATTTTTGGCAGTCATGCCAAACGCTCTGGCCGTCCGTTTATCCTGGAAGGCCATTTCTTCCAGATAACGCCACTCATTCAGGTCAATTGATTCTTTTACTGACAGACGCTTAATCAGATTATGAATAGTCATCTGAATTTTTAACTCATCAATTTTCAACTCATAGCTGAATGACACTGAAATAAGCTCAGAACTAAAGTTCTGGCTCAGAGCTAAAGTCAGTTGAAACTGACTGAAACGCAGGTCTGTTGGGGTTTGAACCTGTTTTAAC
>JAIMBL010000304.1 GCA_023511615.1 Leptolyngbyaceae cyanobacterium HOT.MB2.61 | reverse complement strand
GCATAGTCGTCTCCCACCCTGCTTCCCAGTCCTGAGGCTGAGTTTATACCCTCTGCTTCAGTCCTGTCTCCCCATAACCGCAGTGCAGCGGATTGACGGGCGATCGTTGGGGCATTCGAGGCGATCTGCAACCGCTGACCTTAGCCGTTAGCCCTCTGAATTAAACCTTGCAGTTGGCAGCATCCATCGGCTTCGTTTGTATATTTGAAAGTAAGAAAAACATTTATAATTCTCTCAGGGTATAATCAGCGATCGCCTACCAAAATGGAAAATTCTAAAGAGTCTCGGATTGAAAACATTCCAGTACAGCTAGAGAATGGCGCTTTTATGAGAGTTGAAGCGACTGTCATTGGCTCCAACATTCAAGTTGGTGACGGTGAAGAAATTGAATCCGACGTGGGCGCAAGCATCCAATCACTCAAAGAGGTAACTGATGCAATCGAGGGAATTGCTGGTTCAGTCGTTGAAAGTTTGAAAAAGTTCAAGCCCAGCAAGTCCAGCATTGAGTTTGGGGTTGAGTTTGGTTATGAGTCCGGTCAGTTAACCGCTTTGATCGTCAAAGGAACTGGTAAAGCAAACCTCAAAATCACAATGGAATGGACTAAGGAGTAGGTGAAGGAGCAGCCATGCTTGACCAGTCATGCTTTGAGTTGTTTCGAGACTGCACCGTTCGGATAAAAACTGCTAAAAATCAAGGAACTGGCTTCTTTGTGGCTCCGGGACAAATCCTGACCTGTAACCATGTGGTAGCGGGTGCAAAAGACGATGAAATCGAGGTGTTTTGGAAGGAAGAGCCTCTAATAATTGCAAGTATTGCTCGGACTGAATCAGGAAATCCTGATCTTGCACTTCTGAAAGTCACGCTTACCGAACATCCTTGTGTTTATCTAGGTCGAGAAGTGCAACCAAATGATGCACTTTACAGCTATGGCTATCCCCCAAAATATGAAGGTGGCTTTTCAGTCAATCCGCTTTGCGTTGGACCAACCGATCAAGGTCGTTTGCTGACCATTAGAGATGAAAACATCCAACCGGGCTTGAGTGGAGCACCACTTCTCAATCTACGGACATCTAAAGTTTGCGGGTTAATCAAAAGTGAGCGCAGTATGCCGCTCATTCAGAATGTTCTACGTGCGCTGGGAGGGCAAGCTATTCCAGCACAGGTTATTTTTGATCGTTGGAATGGACTCGAAAGCAATCATGACGGATTCCATTATCGAGATGCTCGCTGGCGATCGCTGATTCCCAAGCCTATTGGAGAAATTATTTTTGGCAGACGGCTGTTTACTTTCCTAACGAGGGTTGGAGTCAGAGTTGACCCGCTCCCCTTCAACAAAGATATACCTCAACCGATCTCGCTTCAGAGTCCGCTAAATTTACCGCCTCCGCGCCCCGACTTACTAGGTCGCAAAGCAGAACTGGAAGATGCAGCATTTGCCCTGAAACGTGAAGGGAAAGAAAAAATCGTCGGGTTTTACGGCAAGCCCGGAGTAGGGAAATCGATGCTGCTTGAAGATTTCGCCCATAATGAAATTGCATCTGACTTTCCCGATGGCGTTGTCCATCTTACAGCAAGGCGGTTTTGCTCCGAAACAGACTTGCTTGAGGAGATTTTTTACCGTTTTAATGAGAAAATTCGTGGGATTAGGTACAGTCCCATCAAAATTAAAAGCACGTTGCAATCTAAAAAGAGCCTGGTTCTGCTAGATGATGTGAAGCTGTCAGCAGATCAGCTCATTGCATTACGACAGATGATGCCCAAATCAGCCTTCGTTTTTACTTGGGAAGAGGGCGATCGTTTGAAAAGAGGTGAACGAGCAATAGAACTAAAAGGATTTTCCGAAGACGATGTTTTTGATTTAGTTGCCCAGGAGCAAGCCGTAGGAAGACCTTTAACTCTGGAAGAACGATCTGCTTTCACGGGCGAACAGAGATGGAGCAACTTTCTGACAGATGAAGACGATCGCCAAGCTGCTAAGAGCCTGTTAGAAACTTTGAACGGTCACCCCTGGCAAATTCGGCAAGCTGTCAAACTTGCACGCAGTCAGAATCAATCGTTAAAAGACATTGCTGAAGCGCTCAAACAAGATCCATCTGCGATAGCACTTACCCAACGAAGAATCCAATCTTTACCCGAACCCGCTCGCCGCATCTTAAAACTATTATCTGTTCTAGGGATAGCAGGTGCAGGGCTTCTGATTGCAATTTCCCGTGCTGATTCCTTTGAAATTCCTAAAATTGAAGATTACCTAAATGATCTAAACCAACAAGGTTTGATTCAAGTTGCTAAGTCCAAATATACATTGACCGCTAATGTAAGTGACATCATCAACCAAGAGACTGATCTAACTCAATTGAGAGAAACATCTTTAGATTACTTCAAACAATTGGTTGAGGAGAAGCAAATTGAACCAGATGCAGTCTTTCAAGATGCCGATGCTATCTCGAACATTTTGCAATGGGCTTTTGAGTCAGGTCGATATGCCGACGTGATTAAGTTGGGGCAAGGATTTGAGGGTGCACTGGCATTTAACGGACTTTGGGGAACTTGGGAACGAGTTTTACAATGGGAACTCCAAGCCTCACAAGCACTGAATGAGTGGGGATCTGGAGCTTGGGCATTGCATCAATTGGGTACACGTGCCTTGTGTTTAGGGGACAACCATACTGCTCGTTCCTGCTTGACGCAAGCATTAACACTTCGAGAGTCTTTAGGAGACGTTGATGGTGCAAATGTCACTCGTCACAATCTGGGACTACTAACACCGCTGCCAATTGTTTCTCACGTCTTACCACCCATTGCTGTGGGTGTCGTAGCAGCTTATCTGCTGTCTCTATGGCAAACTCCTGAGTACCATGCAGAGATTTTTCCTGCTTATCGTATTCCAACACCAAGTGCGATCGCTCCTGTGCCATGCCTGATTCAAGGCACTGAAAGTACGATCACACAAAGAGGCAATGAATTCACTGGGACAATAACGTATATTCTCAACAAGAAGCCAGTCAGGCCAATCACAACTGCCATAGCAGGTACTCTGACTGAGAGTGGCTGGTTGTCAATGAAATCTATCAAAAACCCACCGACAGGTGAGTGTTTCCTGACCTTTGATGGTGAGCGAATCAGAGCAGGACAAATTATTGGTGGAGCAAGTGCTGACGAGGTGCTGGTCGATAAAAAGACAAACAAAGTCAAAACAGATAAATCTCAGGGAGCATCAGGGGCATTTCAAATGATTGAAACTTCTCCAGGAACTTGGATACTCGAAATTCGCTCTGGGAAAGAGTTTAGGTTGAAGCCATATCCCAAACCTAGACCAGTTCCCAACCCTGCCGTATCACCAAAAAGTTTTCCAACACCTAAAAGCCCTGCAACACCCAAAACTAGACAGAAGCCGGAAGATGATTCTGGTTCAAATCAAATTCAGACAGTATCCCCTACGACAAAATTGCCACCCATTGCATCAATCCCCGTTCAAGATCTCCGAGGTGCCCTCAATATTGCCGTGAATAACAAAGATTGGAGCAGCGCAATTGAGATTGTGGATAGAATGCTCGAAAATGCATCTCCCAAAGAAGATGGGGATCTTCGTAAATACCGACTTGAACTACAGAAGCGTTTAGCTGAGTCCTCCCAAAAACCTTAAGTGCTAGGAACTTGAATATGTCAAGCCCTTCGTTGCAACTTGTAACAAGGAGCTATGACTGATTCCTGCCCTCTTGAACAGCGGCTATAATCATGCTCATAGCCAGTTCCTTCTGACAGCACTATGTCCATTTCTCAACCGTTATCTCCCCCTCCAGGGTTTGAGCAGCTCACTAAAACACAGCAAATTGATTATGTCCAGCAACTCTGGGATTTAATCGTTGCTACACCCGATGAACTTCCAGTTCCTGAATGGCATCTAGAAATCATCGAGCAGCGTTCTGCTTCGCAAAGCAATGCATCGTTCAGTGTATGGGGTGAGGTAAAGCGGCGATTACTGAACAAATATCGTGAGCGCTAAGCTACCAATTTTTCTGGATTCTAGGGCTGAAGAGGATCTAGATACCGCAGCCCAGCGGTACGCTGAACAACACACAGAACTTGCTCTAGAGTTCTTGGATGCTGTTGATGAGGTGTTTGAGTTCATTGCCCAATTTCCCCAAGCAGGGCGAGAGGTTCCCAAGCAGGGCGAGAGGTTTCTGATGAAATTCGCAGAGTATTGACCAAAAAGTTTCCCTTCTGCATCTATTACAAGGTTGACGACGGACAGGTAACTGTCTTTGCCGTTTTGCATTTTCGCCGCAGTCCTGATGCTTAGCAGCAAAGGTTGGAGTAGTCAGAATTTGTCGGCGAGGCACGAGGGCTAACGTTCCAGTTGAGCGGCTGCAAGCAACCTCCGCTACGACACCGACCAACTTTGTCTGTCCGCTCCGACGTGTTATGGGGAGACGGAACAGTAAAAGAGAGGAAACGACCATGCAATGAGCGACAGGCTGATGTCTACTAACATATCGCTTCGATCCTCTCATAGAGATCGCTAAGAGCCAGAGAATGGTAATAGGGAAAGGGACTGGGCTAGGGGTTGAGGACGACCATCCAACGTCAGACAGCTCGATGTCTACTAAGGGCTTGCTGAAAAAAGCAGCAAAGGTTTACTGTGCCTAGTTTTGAGTTATTGTCAAATCTGGTGTATGAAGAAGAATTAAGCAGCGTCCTGGTGAGCAGCTGAATCGTCTTTTTGATCTG
>JAIMBL010000303.1 GCA_023511615.1 Leptolyngbyaceae cyanobacterium HOT.MB2.61 | reverse complement strand
TTCCAGCGAGTTTCAAGATGTAACCATCAACCTTCTCAAAGCTCGTGAAATACTTTTTCAGCAAGCCCTAAGTAGGTAGACATAATTAATTGGAAGAAAGGGGAGCGGGGCATATAGCGATCCTATCTGGATTGTGAAAAGGGATGCCGTCGGAATCCCTTTTCACAAAGCCCTTTCCTTTCACAAATCATTTAGGACTGCTCTAGAATCTACTCTAGAAGACGGTGGAAGAGTATTGGAGCAATGATCAGCCAGATGAGCATCAAAATCCAGAGCCGCCCTGCAAAAATATTGTAATCACCCAACAATTTGCTCCAGGGTTGCCCTGCGACATAGTGGCCAAAAATAAATTCAAAGGCAACGGTTAACCCAAACCAGATGACCCCAACTATCAGCGCTTGCCGCAGAGATTCAAAGCCCCAAAAGTAGCTCAATAGCCCGATATAAAGACTGAAAAGCAAGATTCCAATAACGGTTGAAAGTTGATGAGCACGTGACTCACTAAAATATTTTCCATAAGTTGTTTCTCGAAGGACCCCGTTAATGATGCCAATGAATATCATCGGAATCCATGCCAGAACGTAGCGCAAGATCATGGTTCCTTCCTCAAATGTTACCTACTTTATTGAGGAAAATATTGTAAAACCTTTGGTTCTCCCGGCTTGCCGGTGAAAGAGTCGCGTAAGCTACTCTTTCATCTAAAACAAAATCCCTGGAATATTGACTTTGTTTTGGTGATAAGCGTCGCTTATCACCAAACTCTTAAGAGAGCCAAACCTTTCAAGGTAGTCCAGTGTAACTGAACTGCATAAAAGTGTAGACCTAACAAGGTAATGATGAGCGGCGCCAGCCGCCATCATTAACAACTCAAAAATCATTACGATTTGGGCACTACCCATAAAAGTTCTACTACAGCGGCTTTCAGAACAAGGCTACCTTGAAAGGTTTTAACGAATTAGAAGCGATCGTGAAATGTCCTCTTAATCACATCCAATTGCTGCTCTCTCGTTAGCTTGATGAAATTGACGGCATACCCGGAGACTCGTATTGTGAGTTGGGGATAGAGTTCGGGGTGATCCATTGCATCCAGCAATGTATCTCGGTTCAAGACATTTACATTGATGTGATGTCCACCATCGTGGAAATAACCATCTAACATGCCCACGAGGTTGGTGAGTCGATCGCTCTCTGTTTTGCCTAGCGCTCCAGGGACAATCGAAAACGTGTTCGAGATGCCGTCTTGAGCATAGGCATAGGGCAGTTTTGCGACAGAGGCAAGCGAAGCGATCGCACCTTTACTATCTCGTCCATGCATGGGGTTTGCACCTGGCGCAAAAGGTTCACCCGCCTTCCGTCCATCGGGTGTGTTACCTGTCTTCTTGCCATAAACGACATTGGATGTAATCGTCAGTACCGATTGAGTGGGAACCGCGTTGCGATAGGTCCGATGCTTCTTCAACTTGTTCATAAAGTCTTTCACCAGACCAACAGCAATCTGATCGACACGATCGTCATTATTGCCATACTTTAGAAAGTCTCCTTCCGTTTGATAATCAATGGCTAATCCATGTTTATCACGAATGACCTTGACTTTGGCATATTTGATTGCAGAAAGTGAATCTGCTACCACTGAAAGTCCGGCGATGCCACAGGCCATCGTGCGAAATACGTCGCGATCGT
This sequence comes from Leptolyngbyaceae cyanobacterium HOT.MB2.61, assembly GCA_023511615.1. Taxonomy (GTDB): domain Bacteria; phylum Cyanobacteriota; class Cyanobacteriia; order Leptolyngbyales; family Leptolyngbyaceae; genus Leptothermofonsia. The sequence continues at coordinate 3,051 of JAIMBL010000303.1, read as the reverse complement.
GCAATGCCATCTCTAACCGCTCATAGCAATACTTATCATGCATATAGTGGATAACATTAAGCGTGTTGATGTAGGCTTTGGCAAGCCAATCCATCATGCGATCAAATTTTTGCATCACCTCATCATAATCCAGATAATCAGAGGTAATTGGAGCGTAAGCAGGTCCAATCTGTTCGCCAGATTTTTCGTCCTTGCCCCCATTGATTGCATACAACAAGCATTTTGCCAGATTCACGCGGGCACCGAAGAACTGCATTTGCTTGCCAATCCGCATCGCAGAGACACAGCAGGCGATCGCGTAATCATCCCCCCAATAGGGACGCATCAAATCATCGTTCTCGTACTGGATGGAGCTAGTCTCTGTTGAAACTTTTGCACAATAGCGCTTGAAGGCGACAGGCAAACGTTTTGACCATAGTACAGTCAGGTTCGGTTCAGGGGCAGGACCTAAAGTGTAAAGGGTGTTGAGAATGCGATAGCTAGTTTTCGTTACAAGGGGTCTGCCATCTTCACCCATCCCGCCGATACATTCCGTCACCCAGGTTGGATCGCCAGAGAATAATTCGTTATAGTCGGGAGTTCGCAGAAACCGCACCATCCGTAGTTTCATCACAAAGTGGTCGATGAGTTCCTGCAATTCTGATTCAGTGACAGTACCATTCTTCAAGTCGCGCTCAAAGTAAATGTCCAGGAAGGTGGAGACCCGTCCGAGTGACATGGCTGCTCCATTCTGCTCTTTCACGGCAGCCAAGTAAGCCAGATAAAGCCACTGTACTGCTTCTTTGGCAGTAGCGGCTGGATGACCAATATCAAAGCCATAGCTTGCTGCCATTTCCTTCAATTCAAACAAAGCTTTGATTTGTTCGTTGATTTCCTCACACAGTCGAATCGTATCCTCGCTGATTGAATCCACTTCCAGTGATTCCAACTGGGCTTTCTTATCATCAATCAGGCGATCGACTCCATATAACGGTACACGGCGATAATCGCCAATAATGCGTCCCCGACCGTAGGCATCAGGTAATCCAGTAATGATGCCAGAATGGCGTGCCAGGCGCATTTCACGGGTGTAGGCATCAAATACACCGTCGTTGTGAGTTTTGCGATACTTAGTGAAAACCTCTTCGGTTTTAGGGTCGAGCTCATAACCATAGGCTTTGAGTGACGTTTTCACAACCCGAATGCCACCAAAGAGCATAATTGCTCGCTTGAGAGGTTTATCTGTCTGTAAACCAACAATTTGCTCTAAGTCGCGATCAATATAACCTGGTTCATGGGACGTGATGGAAGAAACAACGGCAGTATCTACATCTAAAATTCCTTTTTCCCGCTCTTGGCGCATCAACTGAGTAACCTGCCGCCATAATTCCTGAGTTTGGGTTGTTGCACTTTCCAGAAAAGATTCATCACCTTCGTAGCAGACATAGTTTTTCTGGATAAAATCACGGACATCAATTTCTGTTGTCCAGTTGCCTGGGTTAAATCCTTTCCATTGCTCCAACATAGTATTCTATGCCTCCTAGACTTGGTGAGGGTTCAGTGAAAGGTACTTGCGAAGGAGGTTGACCTGTTTAGCACTATCACTCACAACGGTTCTCCTGGCTTGCCGGTGAAAGAGTCGCATAAGCTACTCTTTCATCTAAAACAAAATCCCTGGAATATTGATTTTGTTTTCGTGATAAGCGACCGCTTATCACCAAACTCTCAGGAAAGCCCTCACAACTCCCTAACAGTTCAGTTATAGAAGGAAAGTTTGAGGAACTTGTGAGGAGGCTTCTTAGATAGCTTGAAATCAGTTGTTGCGATGTAAAATTCTACACAAATGAAAGTAATGACTGAATTGATTGGATGTTTGCTCGCAATCGTTAGAGAAGGAAGAACCTATTTTCAGACCTATTATTGTTAGAGCATGTTTGAACTGATCGATAACCCCCAAAGAATCTTCCAATCTTTCTCCTAACCTGAGAGCTTGTCAAAAAATAAGTGCTACAAGCTTGTCAGTCTCATGATATAGCGATCATCATTGTGGTTAGGACGGGGTGCAGGGGTGGAACCCCCGGCTGGGAGCACCGCCCCCACACTCCCTTTAAGCCCAACGTCCTACCGCGTTTGCGTAGAGCTATACTTTTGAATAAAGTAACTCAGCCATGCAGGTACAGCAAAATTACAGAATCCGGTTCTTCTCCCTCCGGGTTCAAGCTGTACGCCAACCTACCGAAAACCCTCCGCTGCATACCCGCTCCTCGCCTACAAAATAACTTGCCTGCCTGAACTTAATCAGAGTCTTCTCAAGAAGAATAGACGGGAAGCCAGTCACTTCGCCAGGGATTTTGATGCTGAAACGGACTTTTTCGCGACCGAGACGGACTTTTTGGGATTCAGGTTACGGCTGCCAGTCCACTGGTTCCTCAAAAATTTCGGTCTCAAAAAACGGACAGGATTGAGGCAGTTGTTTAGGGGCGAGAGGCGTTTCTCGATCGACTAAGCTAAGTCCCTTTTCATAACCAATCTCAATGGCTTCGCTTAGATAGGGCTTCAGGCTGGGGTTTTCCTCAATCTGGCGGCGAATCTCCTGCCGCTGCTCCTGAATCGTCGCCCGCCAACTTTTGGATCGAGCCTCTGGTTGAGAATGCCATCTCAGCAGATGCCCCAGCAACATCCCCAAGCAATTTCGCAACTCCTGCCGCTCCTGCCGACCCAAGGATTCCATCTCCTCAATCAGGTGTTCAATGTCAAGCTTCTCTAGCTGACCTGATCGCAGCAACTCAACCTGGTGCTGAGTCCAAGCATAAAAGTCTTGGTTATAAAGAGTGGTTGTTTGCATGGAAAACACTGCACTGCTTTCACTTCATTCTATCCAAAACCCACTTAAAAGTAAGGCCGGATGCAGTTCTCAGGACAGCAACCGAATTAAATTTCCCGAGCTATGTTTATTTGTGGTGTATGAGAAAAGGAGAAGAAACGGCGTATCCTACTGGAAAAGGAAAAAGACCAGACGAGGATACACCATGAGTAACGACAATGTTATTGCATTTCAACCGACAGAAACAG
>JAIMBL010000302.1 GCA_023511615.1 Leptolyngbyaceae cyanobacterium HOT.MB2.61 | reverse complement strand
GATGAGTGATAGAGTAGGGGGAATACAGAGGCAGGGAAACAGACTGGTTTCCAACGCGTAATTGACCTACCATGCCCTGTGGGGGGACTTGCGATCGGGCCCAAACCTCCATAACTGCCTAGCGGTTTACCAAAGAAACTTTGCTGAATTATCTAAATAAAAAAATTCCCAGGGTTTTGAAGGGCTGCAACCCGTCAAACTCTGCCTGGCAAGCTACTAGTCTTAGAGGATGTTTTAAAAGCCCGGTTTCTAGTGATTTGGACGACTAAAGTCGTTACTACAAGCATAAGAACACTGATGAATGCGACTGTTTTTTGGGGTTTGTAGCGATGGTTTTAACCATCCCCACCCTTTTCAAACACCCTCTTAAAACATTATTTTATCCCTAAAGCATTATTGTGAAAGTCATCATTTTCGACTTTGATGGAACGATCGCTGACTCATTGGAGATGGTGCTTACCATCAGCAATCGTCTTGCAGGTGAATTTGGCTATCCTCCTACCTGCTCCCAGGACATTAAGCGATTAAAGAACTTGAGTTCTAGAGAAATTTTGCAGCAGTCAAAAGTTCCATTCTTCCGATTGCCATTTCTTCTGCGGCGGTTACGATGTGAACTCAACCGTGAAATTTGCACCCTTCAGCCTGTTCCTGGAATTAAGGAAGTCCTGCTAAACCTTAAGCAGCAGGGACATCGCTTAGGGATCGTGACTTCCAATTCCAGAGAAAATGTAATGGCATTTCTAGCAGCTCAAGGAATGGAAGAGTTGTTTGACTTCATTAGCTCTGGATTCACTATTTTTGGTAAAGGAAAAGTTATTCAACGAATTATCCAACAACACCATCTAGAGCCTGCGACGGTCTTTTACGTTGGAGACGAAACGAGAGACATCGAAGCCGCTAAAAAAATTCAGATTCGGGCGATCGCGGTCAGTTGGGGGTTTAACTCCAGGGAAGTGCTGGCAGAGCAAGATCCAGATTTTCTAATTCACCATCCCCAGGAATTAGTAGAAATCGTCACAGGAAATTAGATCGCGGGAAGCAGGTTTGATGCTGGACACAGGCAACAGACGACAGGCAACGGGGGAGGGAGGATGGCTGATTTGGAAAAAGTGCTTGTGTTGAGTTCCGCTAAGACTTATTGTGTTCCTTAACAGAAACTTTACAGTCAGTCCTATGACACCTCTGGTTGCAAACTACTACCTGACCTACCGCTGCAATGCCCGGTGCCACTTTTGTGACATCTGGGCCTTAGAGCCAAAGAAGGAGGCAGATTTTGAAACCATTCGCCACAACCTGACAGATCTGCGACGGCTTGGTGTTAAGTACGTGGACTTTACAGGTGGGGAACCTTTGCTGAGGACGGACGTTGCCCAAATTTACGCTGAAGCCAAGCGTCAGGGCTTTTATACCAGCATGACGACGAACACTATCCTGTACCCCAAGCGGGCCCACGAAATGCAGGGTTTGGTGGATTTTCTCAACTTTTCGCTGGATGGTCCGGATGCGGAAACCCATGATCAGTCCAGGGGTGTGAAGATTTTTGATACCCTGCTGGAGTCAGTGAAGATTGCTCTTTCCCTGGGTGAATTTCCAGTCTTAAACCATACCGTCACAGCCCAGAACTATAATCGCATTCATGAAGTGGCTGAGTTAGGGCAGCAGTTGGGTGTGCGGGTATGGCTCAATCCAGCGTTTACTGCCCATAGCAATTACAATTCTAAAAAGAACCCAACTCCAGATATGGTGGTAGCTATTGAATCTACTGCCAGGCAATACAGCAATGTTGGCTACAATAAAGCTGCCCTGGAATTTATCAAGGATGGGGGAAATGATACTCAAAAGCCCCGTTGTAAAGCTGTAGATGCCGTAATCGCGATTTCTCCCCACGATGAACTGCTGTTGCCCTGTTACCACTTTGCTCAAACTGGAGTTCCAATTAACGGTCGTCTGTATGAGCTGTATAAGCAATCTGAGGTGGTAGAGAATTATCGCCAATCCCAGGGCAAACTATCTGTGTGCGAAGGCTGCACAGTTTGGTGCTATTTGATTCCAAGTTTCTTCAAAGGTTTAGACAAGTACTGGCTCTTAAATCAAGTAACCTATGCAGGAGAGTTCCTGGCCCGAAAACGATTCTTACAGCGAGCTAGAATCGCTTAACTCGCTGTTTGCAGATCTATCTCCCCTATCCGATTCTGAGGAGCCATCTGGTAAACCGGTTCGGCGCGATCGCCGCTGCCAAAAAGCAGCTGTCGCTCTGGTCATAATCTGGAGTGGTACCATTGCTTTGCATATGTTTACCTGGGGCTACTGGGTTGTGCTGGGCTTAACTACTCTGATGGGAATTCATGCTGTCAGGTTTCTATTTGCGCGTCCAGGAATGATCCCAGAGCCTCTCTCAGATGAGGAGTTGGCAACATCCCCTTTTGTCTCCATCATGGTAGCGGCCAAGAATGAGGAGGCGGTGATCGGCAGGCTAGTCAAAACCCTGTGTGATTTGGATTACCCGTCCTGTCGATACGAAGTCTGGATCATTGACGACAACAGTACTGACCGCACCCCTATGCTGCTGGACCAACTGGCCAGGGAGTATGAGCAACTGCGGGTATTCCGTCGCCCCAAAGGAGCGGGTGGGGGCAAATCTGGGGCATTAAATCAGGTTTTGCCCCTGGCGAAGGGAGACATCATTGCGGTCTTTGATGCCGATGCTCAAGTACCCGCCGATATTCTGCGATGCGTGCTGCCCCTGTTTCAGCGTCCAAACCTAGGGGCGGTGCAGGTTCGCAAGGCAATTTCTAATGTCTCCAACAATGCCTGGATTCGAGGGCAGGTTGCTGAGATGGCGCTGGATTCGTTTTTGCAACAGCAGCGGATTGCGATCGGCGGTATTGGTGAGTTACGTGGAAATGGGCAATTTGTCCGTCGTCAGGCGTTGGAAGACTGCGGCGGGTGGAATGAGGAAACTATTACCGATGATCTGGATTTGACTTTCCGCCTACATTTGAAGCGGTGGGATATTGATTTTATGCTCATTCCCGCTGTTGAGGAGGAAGGTGTTACGCGGGCGATCGCCCTCTGGCATCAACGTAATCGCTGGGCGGAAGGTGGCTATCAGCGTTATCTTGATTACTGGCAGCCCATTTTCCGCAACCGCATGGGGCCCCTGAAAACTCTGGACTTGTTTGTTTTCTGGATTATTCAATACGTAATGCCAACAGCGATGGTGCCTGACCTGCTGATGGCGGTTCTCCGTAATCGCCCAATGCTCCTCACTCCGATTTCTGGTATCACCCTACCTATCTTTATTTACGGAATGGTAGTTGGGCTACGCCGTGTCCAGAAAACCCAGCGGACTCAGTCCATTGCAGGTGCCGATGACCATGCTCAATCTGTGACTGATCCTGGCGCCGGCAACAATTTCTCTCTGTTAAGAACCCTACTTCAATCACTGTATGGCTTTATCTACATGTTTCACTGGTTGCCAGTTGTCGCCAGTGTGACTGCTCGGATTGCCATCCGTCCAAAGCGATTGAAGTGGGTCAAGACTGTACATCACGGAACCTCGCCAGATTTAGTAACTGAGTGAAATAGAAGCCGTTACATTAGTTGGCAGAAAAGGGAGTAGGAGCGTTCCCCTAGGCAAGGGCTTTCACTCCCTCCCCCAAAAACAGCTTTAATTTAATCGCACCCAACTACTTAACACCAATTTAAGTTGCGAATTTGGCAAAGCGATTTACAGAACAGCGATCGCCACAATTTCCTAGATCTAAAATCCAAAATGCTATGACAACCAACAGTCAATAACTATCCCATGTCCGACCCTTCCTACCCCCAACCAGGCCGTGAATGGTGGGCCCAGCGCTGGATTGATGTGCTGGAGTCCTTTGGCTGGGTGCGTCGTCTGGCGCGGGCTCGTGTTTATGCGCGGGAGGGGAATGTATTGAGTATTGAATTCAAGGGCCCCAAGGTATTCGCGCGAGTACAGGGTACTGCACCAGAGCCCTATAAAGTTACCCTTTCCCTGGATCCATTTACCGATGAGCAATGGGGATACATTATTGAGTCGATGGCCCAACGGGCCGTATTTTCTGCCAAATTGCTGGCTGGAGAAATGCCTCAGAATATTGAAGAGGTTTTTACTTCCAATGGATTAAGTCTGTTTCCCTTCACCAAGTTCGACATTCATAGCAAATGTTCCTGCCCTGACCCAGCCAACCCCTGTAAGCATATTGGGGCGGTGTATTATCTGCTGGGCGATCGCTTCAGTGAAGACCCCTTTGTGCTCTTTCAATTGCGGGGGCGTACCAAGGAACAAATTATTGAGGCCCTGCGCCAGATTCGCAGTGGAGGTAGCCTGGAGTCTGCCGCAAAGCCTGCGCTCGAACCTGCTCAAAGTTCTACAGAAACATCCCATAATCTACTTTCAACAACTCAAAAACCGATTGAGGTTAATCAGTTCTGGCAATACATTGAGCAACTGGAACCCTCCCTCGTCGTCATCACTCCGCCTCCGGGCGGTGAAACTGTTCTAGATGTCCTGGGTCCCATTCCTTTCAAGACCAATACTTCCGGGAATACAGAAACCACCCAAATGGTTATGGACTATCTCAAGACCATTTATCAGAACGCAAGTCAGCAGGCAGTGCTGAACGCGATGAATGTGGAAAATAATTCTCAGAACTAGTACTCTGTCAAATCAAATTTGACGGGTAGCGAATGCCCAGGGAGTTGATGGAGGTTGAATTTTGAGGGTCTGCG
>JAIMBL010000301.1 GCA_023511615.1 Leptolyngbyaceae cyanobacterium HOT.MB2.61 | reverse complement strand
GCATTCCATGGGTAGGCTCCAGAAGAAATCTGCCTCTACTTTATCAGCCCCACATTAATTTGATGCACTACCAAAAACTTCATACTGTTTCACCCCTCTTCACCTCACTTCAGACTGTCTGGGCTCAATTCAATAATCTAGGGCTAGCTGCGAGCTGCTCATTGCGGATTCACAAAGTCAGCAATCAGAATGTCCTCAATACTTGAGGAACTTGCTCTATGACAGCCTATCTATTCTCAGTTCCATTAGAATCTACCTCTATCAGTTCTTTGTTTTGCCCCCAGTCTTCCATTAGCACCAGATCTGCGCGCTCCCATCGCCGCACCTCTAGCAGACTGTCCACCAGGCAGTCATTAGACAAACCAGCCAGAACGCATCCCGCCGAAAACTTCGACCTCACTTCAATTTGGGGTGGTTTAATTGAATCCCTTCAGGAAGGGGTAATTGTGGTTTCCCCCAACCTGAAGCCCATTTACTGGAACCTGAAGGCAAAGGAACTCTGCAAAGGCTTATCAGAAATCGATCTGTCTTTTTTTGAACTACCAATGGTGGTTTCTGAGGTCTGCCACCGATTGATTCGGGGCAATCGCCCAGTGAATCAGCCCCTTGTGCTGGAATGCCAGACAACTTACGGTCACACCGTTCGAATCAGTGCTCGCTGGTTTTACCCAGGGGTCTTCTACAGTGGTAACGGAAAAATGTTAGATGCAGATGTGGGTCATAGTTCTGCTGATGCATCAGAATTGGAACAGCGTTCACACCGTTACATTCTGGTCCTTCTGAAAAACTGCACAGCTTCCCTTCAGCAGGAACTGCGCATTGAACAGAAGAAGTATGACCTGACTGATCGGGAAGCCGAAATCTGGATGCTTTTGAGGCAAGAGTATACTTATCAGGAAATTGCCAAAATGCTTCAGATTAGCCTGAACACGGTTAAGACCCACGTCAAAAACGTTTACGCCAAGCGGCGGAGTTTTCAGGGGCAGGAAAAGTTTTGGTGCTCTGAGTAAGGTTATCTGTCATTCATCATTCATTCATCATTGGGCGCTCGTCATCGGGATGTTTGAGAATAATCATTAACCATCAATGAGCGTCAATGAATGATTGATAACAAACCACAATGGGTTTAATTTCTAAGACTGTCACCTACAGCCCTGCCTATACAATTGTGCTGACCTATGAGTGCTTCAACCGCTGTAGTTACTGCAATTTTCGAACCGAGCTGGGTGCAAGTCCCTGGCTAACGCTGGAGGACGCCGAAACACAATTGAAATCGCTACAAAATACTGGCGTGATTGAAATTCTCGTTCTGAGCGGTGAGGTGCATCCTGAGAGCCCGCAGCGAGAATTCTGGTTCCGGAGAATTTACGATATTTGTGAACTGGCCCTGTCTTCAGGTTTTCTACCTCACACCAACGTTGGCCCCCTGAGCTTTACCGAAATGAAGCAGCTGAAAGCGGTAAATGTCTCCATGGGTTTGATGGTGGAACAGGTGACCCCCAGGCTGTTGCAGTCCGTTCATCGCTTTGCGCCCAGTAAGGTGCCTGAGGTTCGGCTGCAACAGCTTGCCTGGGCAGGGGAACTACAAATTCCGTTTACAACCGGACTACTGCTTGGAATTGGTGAAACGATGGTGGAGCGGCAGGAGACGTTAGCAGCGATTGCCCAGATCCATCAACGCTGGCACCACATTCAAGAAGTCATCCTGCAACCTTATAGTCCCGGACAGAAAGAATCCTGGGCAAATTCTCCCTTCAGTACAGAGGATTTGGTTGAGGTCGTTGCCTTTGCTCGTCAAATTCTTCCCCCTGAAATTACGCTACAAATTCCTCCGAATCTGGTTCAGGATTCGTCCTATCTGATTGCCTGCCTGAATGCGGGAGCACGGGATTTGGGTGGTATTGGACCGCGCGATGAAGTCAACCCAGATTATCCCCATCCGGTTGATATTGATTTGGCAAAAATTCTAAAAGAAGCAGGCTGGAATCTGGCTCCCCGCTTGCCTGTCTATCCTCAATACGATGGCTGGCTACCCTCTCACTTACAACGTGCGGTCAAAAAAGTCAGAAAATCTCTTTCCTTAGCTCAAGGGGCTGAGAAGAGCGATACTTCCCTGCCCCTTGAGTGACTTTTATGGCAATTGATTTGGAGGCAACAGGCCATAGAGTGAGGGCGGTGAGGGAAAGAGGGGGAATGAGTGGTACTCCTTTCTCCTTCCTCCCTATCCGCTCCTGTCGCCTGTCACCTATCGCCTATCACCTGCTCAATCTGCTTTCTGGCGTTGCAGTTTCTTCCTACCTAGCAGAAAAGTTCCTGCTACGGCTGCCCCCAGCATGGTGGTGGGTTCAGGCACTCCCGCAGAAGGTGTTTCACCGGAAGGAACAACTCCGCCCAATACCTTATCGCTTCCGCCCCCAGCATTAACCTGCTGAAAGCGTCCTGCAACCCTCAGGGAGCCATCAGTAAAACCACTCAGGAAAGAAGATTCCACAGCAGCAGCATTCAGATTATTCCCCCTTAGCAAAAAGCTAACCAGAGTGGTTTGCCCGGCGGTTAAACCCGTAGTAGGATTACCGCCTGCAAAGGAATTACGTGGCGGGCTGATGCCAACATCAAAGGTGCCAAAGGGATTGAGGCTGATATTGCTCCAAAACTTTGCAAAGCTACTGGCTCCCACGGTATAACCTGAGGCAGAGGTGCTTACTCCATTCGCCAAGTCAAAGGCGATACCGACTAATGTAGCCTGGTTTGCACCCAGACCAACGGTGCCATTAGTAGTATTGGTAATTCCAAGGTTGAGTAAGACATCATTTCCATGCTGAGTGAAGGAGAAGTCTAATAGGGCGCTGGCTCCAGTGTTTTCCGTACTACAGGTGGAAAAGGGGCAGGCATTTGGAGAAATGGATACGTTGAATGCCTGTGCTGGATTGGCGAATGCTATCGAAGAAGCCGCTACCCCTATTGCCAGGGTCGAAAGTGAGAGTGATTTGAAAGGTGCCCCCTTCATTGTGATCGCTCCTAGAGTTCAGTACTTTCTGAAGCATAAATTACATAAAAAATAGAGATGTAAGCGTAAACACTTAAAGTATTGAGTCTTTAAGAAGTCTTTAAGTGCTGTATTACAGTCGATAGCGAGGAAGGCTGGGTCTTATAGCTGTCGCCAGGTTGCTTAGGACACTGGGTTTAAGGAGGGGTGTGGGGGCGCAGTCCCCAGCCAGGGGTTCCACCCCTGCACCCCGTCCTAAGCCTGGTGGCTATAGCTATATTTACAATGACGCAAGACTTTAGGAGGGGTGACTGTGAGGGAGAACTATGCCAGAGATGCTTAAACGGGAACTGGGGGTTCTGGGTGCTGTCCTGATGGGCCTGGGGTCGATTATAGGGACTGGGGTATTTGTCAGTCTGGCGATCGCGGCTGGAATTGCTGGCCCCGCAGTAGTTTTGGCAGTGACGATCGCGGCTCTGGTTGCCATCTGCAATGGACTCAACAGTGCCCAACTGGCAGCCAATCATGCCGTTAGTGGAGGCACCTACGAATATGGCTATCGCTATCTCAATCCCTGGCTTGGGTTTACTGCAGGCTGGATGTTTTTGTTGGCGAAATCGGCTTCTGCTGCAACTGCTGCTCTGGGTTTTGCTGGCTATCTGCTGAACAGTTTGGGATTGGTGGAACAGTCTCTGCTGGTGCCCATAGCACTGGGAGCTGTTTTAGTGCTGACCCTGATTGTGCTGAATGGCATTCAGCGATCAAATCAGGCAAATGTGGGGATTGTTGCAGTTACGCTGTTGTCGCTGGGGTTCTTTATTCTGTCAGGCTTGAAGCCTCTGGCTTCGATGGGGCTATCTAACTTCACGCCGTTTTTCCCAACTGAGAATCCTGTCAAAGCAGTTCTTCATGCCAGTGCGCTTGCATTTGTTGCTTACACTGGCTATGGGCGAATAGCGACGATGGGAGAAGAAGTACGGGAGCCGAGGCAGACCATTCCCAGAGCGATTGGGATGGCCATGGTGTTTACTATGCTGCTGTATCTGGCCATTGCCATTGTGGGTGTGGGCGCAGTCGGTGCCAGTGAACTCAGTCGCGCTACAGAGACCGCCGCACCGCTGGAGGTTGCCGTTCGCCAGTTTGGAAGTCTGGGTGGGCCGCAGATTTTGGCGATTGGCGCAATCACGGCAATGCTAGGGGTTTTGCTAAATTTAATTCTGGGGTTATCACGGGTGCTAATGGCGATGGGACGTCGAGGAGACATGCCGCGGCAGGTTGCCCGCTTGAACCGGGAAGGAACTGCGCCATCGGTTGCAGTGGTGGTGATAGGAGTTGCGATCGCCTTCCTTGTGCTCTCCGGCAATGTGAAAACAACCTGGTCTTTCAGCGCTTTTACAGTTCTGGTTTACTACGCCATCACCAACCTAGCAGCTCTGCGCCTTTCAGATGCTGAGCGGCTCTACCCAAAATGGTTAGCCTGGACCGGGTTACTCGCCTGTCTCTTCCTTGCGTTTTGGGTGGAAACTCAAATCTGGCTGGTTGGTTTGGGGCTGATTTTGATTGGGTTTCTCTGGAAAATTGGGATGGAAGCTTTGTTGGAAAGGGGGTAGGAAGAAAAGGGATGGGTAGGTGGGTGGAGGAGTATTGAGGTTTCGGCTCTCTCCTCCTTCCTGCCTTCTCCCCCCTCACTTGACTGACACTATAGCTGTCGCCAGGTTGCTTAGGACACTGGGTTTAAGGAGGGGTGTGGGGGCGCAGCCCCCAGCCAGGGGTTC
>JAIMBL010000300.1 GCA_023511615.1 Leptolyngbyaceae cyanobacterium HOT.MB2.61 | reverse complement strand
GCCCACCCGCATGCCCACCCATCCCATCTGCCACGATGAAAAAGCGTCCCTCTGGATCGATGTAGTAAGCATCTTGATTGACGGAACGCAGAAGTCCTACATCAGTCTGTCCCGTAAAAAAAAGCTTCATCAGTGGCTGCCCTTCTTTTGGCATGCAAGTCAGGCTACCAATAGTTTACTGTGAAGTTATGGGTTTCGTTCTGCCCGTTCCAGACGGATGAGCAGGCGAATGAGGGCGATCGCAGTAACAACGGCGGCTATTGCCGGGATCAACGCCCACCAACCGTTTCCGGTGGCCAGAATGATCGTTGCCGAAAGGGTAAACGTACAGACCAGCAAGGTGTAATTAGTCCCCATATTAACGCCATTCATGCGGCGGAGAATCCGGTCTGTTTCAATGGAACGCACTCGCACTCTCAGATCGCCCCGTTCCAGCTTATCGAGGGTTTCTTCAATCCGGCGGGGTAGGCCCAACGCAGTACTGCTAACCTGGGCAGCCTGCCGACCGAGTTCACCTAAAATATTGCCTGCTTCTGATGAAGAATTTCCATTAGTCATAAGCCGCATTGCAAAGGGTTTTGCAACCTCCATAAAGTTAAATTCGGGATCCAATCCCTTTCCGACTCCTTCCAGGGTAGAAAATGCCCGCATCACGAAGGTAAAGGTTGCGGGAAACCGAAAGGGTTGACCGTAAGCAATTTCATAAAGATCATCACTGATTTCGCTGACGGACTGGTTTTCAAAGGGTTTATCCATGAAGTTGTCCAGCATAAACTGGATCGAACGGCGAACCGGCCCCATATCCTCCACCGGGGCCAGAGCTCCCAGTTCAATCAGGGCAGCAACAACCCGATCAGAATCCTTCTGAGCAATTCCAAAGAAGAGCTCCATCAGCTTTTCGCGGGTCACAGGCTTAACCTGCCCCATCATGCCAAAGTCGTAGAAAATGAGGGAACCATCCGGGCTGGCTGCGATATTACCGGGGTGCGGGTCTGCATGGAAAAAGCCATCGTTGAGAAGCTGTTGCAGGTAAGCTCTGGCTCCCATGCAAGCAAGCGCTTTACGATCCAGGCCAGCGGCTTCCAAAGCTTCGTAATGGCTGATCTTAATACCGGGCAGGTACTCCAGGGTGAGGACGCGGGGCGAGGCGTAGCGCCAGTAAACTCTGGGAACCTGAACCCAATCTTCATTGCGAAAGTTGCGCCGGAAGGTGTCAGCATTGCGCCCTTCGTTCAGGTAATCCACTTCTTCATGCAGAATCCGGCAGCACTCGTCATAAATGCCCAACCAGTCCCGTCCCTTGCCCCAATCGGGATGGTTCTGAAAATAGCGAGCAATGCCTTTCAGGATTGCCAGGTCAATCGCGAACAATTTCAGTAAACCGGGCCGCTGTACCTTGACGACAACTTCTTCGCCAGAGTGAAGTTGGGCCCGATGCACCTGCCCCAAACTGGCCGCTGCAATCGGAATCGGATCGAAGTTGCGATAAAGCTCCTGAATTGGTTTGCCCAGGTCTTCTTCAACAATGGCTTTGGCCTGCTCGTAGCTAAAGGCGGGTACTTTGTCCTGGAGTTTGGAAAGTTCTTCGACGTACTCAGTGGGAAACAGATCGGCACGGGTGGAAAAGAGTTGTCCGACTTTAATGAAGGTGGGTCCCAGATCGAGGAGGGTTTCTCGTACCCAAACAGCGATCGCCCGACGCCGCTTTGCCTGCTTTGCCTCAGTCATCCCCCCTGCATAACTCCAGGGCTTCTGATACAGCCAGAGGGCAAACAGGAATGCCCAGACAAATCCCCAAATGTCCAGGAAGCGCCGATGGCGGGAATAGTTGTCGCGGTTCCAGCGGTAAGCCTTGTCTCCGTAGGATTTTGCCTTAGAGCGATATTCGGTAACGGCAGCTCTCTGCTGGGCTGCCCGGCCCTTCCGCAAAGTTTGTTCGTAATGATGAGCCACAGCTTCTTCCGAGAAAATCCGACTCCGCGAGGATTCCTCTTCTGAGTCTTCCCGATTTTCTAAAGAAGCAAACCTGTCTGGGGTATCAAAACCCATGGCTGAAGAGTCGTTTTTCCTGCTTCCATTGGTCAAGTGTTCCCAGGTTTCAGGGTCGCCCTCTATATTATCAGCGTTGGAAGGACTGGGATAGACGCGATCGCCCTCGACAGAATCTGTCGAGAGTCGAGGAGGATCAGAGTCACGCGAAAAAACAGACACTCGAATTCCTGAACGGTTGTTTTAACTGCTGCAATTGCAATGAAGCGGCTGGAGGCGTTAGCTTAAAAACGTTACATTGTGCGGCTACTGCGGTAGCGCTTTAATTCTGCTCGCAGTTGAGCAATCTCCGCCCGCAAATCGTCGATCATGGCCTGCAAATCGGCTAGTTCCGTAGAAGCCTGACCAGCCACGCCACTGCCACGCCTTCGCATCGCCTCTTCTTCTTCTCGATTTGCTCGCTCAATTACCTGGGTCGTAAATTGGTGCAATTGCTGACGCAGTTCTGCATCCAGCTTTCCCAGTTCACTTAAAGCGTTCGTCAGTGACTTTTCTGCTTGTTCGTACAGCGCCTCGGATAGCGCTCTGCCCACGAAGAAAGCATGAACCAGAGGATTGTTCATGAAACATTGCTACACACTTCGTCAAAATTATAACGTGCCTGCCCTGATATCAGATGGTTGTTAGTCGTTGGTTGTTAGAGGAAGTGAGGGGTGAAGAGCGAGGGCGCGATGGCACAGAACTTATGACAGATGAAAGGGGTGGGGGGCGTGCCCTCTGCATCCCATGTGTCGCCTTTGCGCTTTGAAATTGCTATAAAATCCAAAGCTGTAAAATCCAAAATCGTACCAGTTCTGGCTATCGGGTACTGGCTTCTTTCCTCTTTCTTCCTCCCCGCTCCTCATCTCCCTAGCCCCTAGCCCTTAACCCCTCCTGCCTCCTGCCTGCTTCTTCTTTCTTCCCTTATAGCTTTACGCAGGTGCGTTAGGACATTGGAATTAGAGAGGGAGTGGGAGCTTCGCCCCCAGCCAGGGGTTCCACCCCTGCACCCCGTCCTAACGACAATGACTACCGCTATATCTATTCTCTCACTCCTTCACCGTCGACGCGGGTTCTGGAGCCATAGGGGAAGGCAGAGGAGACACAGACTCGGCTGGAGAAGGGGTGGGCTGAGGGGCGGGTGCAGGAACAGGGGATGGCTGAGCAGAAGCCTCAGGAGTGGGGGTAGGAGTGGCTTCCATGTCAGGTTCAGGAGATGGCTCAGGTTGGGGCTGGGGGGATGGAGATGGAGGCAGGGCGGTTTTTCTGGGTGGCGGCACGATTTCTTTCAGGGGCGTGACTTCTGGAAGGGGAGCTAAGGGGGAAGCGACGGGTTCTGCTGCACCCGGCCAATCCTGGAGGGGTGGAAAAGTTTGCTGTGTGTTGAAAATTTTTGGACCAATGCCACTAAATGCACTGAGGCGTAGAGTTAAACCTAAGCCCAGTCCACAGGCCGCAGCGATCGCCGCCGTCACTACTAAAGCTTTGGGTAAACGGCTTTTATGCGCTAAGGGTTGACCCTGGGGAGTCGAGGGGGCAGGGGTCACCGCGCGAGTTGGCTGGGCAGATAATGGCGGCTGTGATACGGGTGTTTGAGGCGGGGATGGACTCTGACGATGACCATTGGAGGAAGGTTTCACCGGAGTCAGTGGCACAGTTGCAGATGGCTTTTCTGCCTCGTTGGTCAGTTGAACGGGGGGTAGCGGTTCACTATCCGGTAGCAGGGAGAAGAAGGCGGCGATCGTGGATGGACGCTTCTGAGCATTCATCTCCATGCCACTCAAAATCGCAGATTCTACAGCTTGACTGAGGTCAGGCTGGAGCTTTCGTGGCGACGGCAAAGGGGATTGCTCCCGCAAATTGGCGGCTGTTGGGTGCTGTCCGGTCACCAGGAAGTAGAGAAGGGCGGCCAGGGCATAAATATCTGTTGCGGCAGTAAGTTTGGTGGAGGGTTGGTACTGCTCAGGTGCAGCATAACCCGCGTTGGAAAGCGATACGGTGGGCTCAACCGTCCCAACCATTAGGGGATGCAAGATTTCATAATCAACCAGAACCACAAAATCAGCACCGGTCGGACGAAGCAGGTTCTTGGGTTTAACATCGCAATGAATCAGACCATGCCGATGAAGGACGGACAACGCCGAGCCCACCTGACGGACGTACTGAATGGCCTGTGCCTCAGGCATTGGGCAGCGAGGTTGCACCAGGTCTGCTAAAGACTCCCCCGCCACATAATCCATGACTGCAAAGGGCACTCCCGACTCTTCAAACACATCCACTAATCTCACTAACCCAGGATGCTGACACTGAGCAAATCGTCGGGTTTCTTCTGAAAAACGTTGCTTGAGCTGGGCAAAATCGATCGCCGCCTTTGGATTTGGCTTCAGAGTCTTCAGAACAACAGGCTGGTTCAGATAAGCCTGGGTGGCCTTGAGGGTAATACCTAGATCACTCTGGCCCAAAATGTTACCCAGAGTATACTTGCCGTTTTGCAGGAGTGCGCCAGCGGTCAGATTCATGAATATTTACTGCGAACCATCCTGATTATGCTAGCCCTTTCGGATGCCGGGGGCCAGGGGATAGAAAGATTCACGTGCTTAACTGTAGTCTAGTGGTCTGTCAAACTAAATTTGACAGGTGGTTAAAGCTTAATGGTTTGATTTGAGTTATAGCTATAGCCACCAGGCTTAGGACGGGGTGCAGGGGTGGAACCCCTGGCTGGGGGCTGCGCCCCCACACCCC
>JAIMBL010000299.1 GCA_023511615.1 Leptolyngbyaceae cyanobacterium HOT.MB2.61 | reverse complement strand
GTGCAGGGGTGGAACCCCTGGCTGGGGGCAAAGCCCCCACCCCCCCTTAAACCCAGTGTCCTAAGCAACCTGGCGACAGCTATATTCACTGGTGTTCAGTCAAGAAAATTTTGACGGGTGCAGACTCTCGAACACCTTCCCCTCACTCCTCACTCCTCACAACTGTAACTGCCTATGCTCGTCACCCAACAGCCCGTGCGGAAAAGTTCTCCAACTTACCCATGATCTGATCTCCTGCACCTATCGGGTCAAGAGTTTTTGGTGCGAAGAGCGCTACAGCTATGCCTGAGTGTGCCTGGATGAATCATTGCTGCCTGTTCCTGAGATTTCTGAGGCGAGCGATCGCCAGTTTCGCTGCATTCCAGAGTTTTACGAAGTTTGGCACTGTGCAGGGCTGCGGCTGATGGAAAATCTTTCGACAACGCCCATCCCCATTTCGTCCATTCCAGCACCTCCGGAATCGAGCAGGAACCTGTCCCCCCTACCCCAGACTCTTTTCAAGAAACCGAATTTGGGCTATGCATGACCTCTGTGTTGCCCGTGTTTAATTATCTGCAACTCCCTATACCCTGTTTGTTCATCAACGGTTCGGGTAAAGCGGTGATGGTAACTGTCGCCAATTACCACCTCGGCAGTGGTGTTGATGATGCTGCCGCTGGTCAGGTGACCACCGATGGTTCTACCTTCAAAGTCTGAGATGGCGATGTGGAGGTGAACGCCATCCTGAGAAAGGGTGCCGACGAGTGAAACAATTTCAAATTTGCCGTCAAAGACTTGATTATCAGATTGGCCTGCCAACCGGAGGGAAGCACGTTTGAGGCTCCCAACGGTGGTTAGAATGAAGCCTGCCTGGATGCTATGGGCCTGGGTGAAATTCCACAAGCTATCTTTCAAATCTGTGTCTGGCTTGAGGCGCAGGGCAAAGATTTTCATGTCTATCGAGTTGACCTTCAGTGTGTTACCTGGTAGACGGCATAGCCACCGACAATGCCAAAAAAGATAATGATAACCACCAGGAGAACATAGGCAATGGGAGGTGGTTTCATACTCATTTTTCTTCTCCTAACTAATGGATGCGGCTCTCCTAAGAGTTTGGTGATAAGCGAAGCCTATCACCAAAACAAAATCAATATTCCAGGGATTTTGTTTTAGATGAAAGAGTAGCTTACGTTACTCTTTCACTGGCAAGCCGGGAGAACCATGGATGCAAAATGGCAGGGGCCTGGATGGATGGGTGAATATCCTTCAGCGTAGCGGGGAATCTGGGGGCACGAACTGTCTGAAGATCACAATTTTTAGTAAAGATAGTGCGAATATTAGTTTCAGTTTTTGGTGATTAGCACTATAATTGATGAGTTCAACTTGCATCCTTGTGGTTAATGTTGTGTTTGTAAGTACGCTTCCTGCGCCTAAGACTGGCTTGCCGCGTGACCTGTTTGCTGCGATCGCCGATCTGAAGCGCGAACTCAATGCTGTTATTCTGGCCCATTACTATCAAGAACCAGATATTCAAGACATTGCCGACTATATCGGTGATTCGCTGGGTTTATCTCAACAGGCTGCCAAAACCGATGCCGATGTGATTGTGTTTGCTGGGGTTCACTTCATGGCAGAAACCGCCAAGATTTTGAACCCTGACAAGCTGGTGTTGTTACCTGACCTGGCCGCGGGATGTTCGCTGGCCGATAGCTGCCCCCCGGATAAGTTTGCCCAATTCAAGGCTGAGCATCCTGGACATTTGGTAATTTCTTACATAAACTGCACCGCAGAAATCAAGGCGATGAGTGATCTCATCTGTACCAGTGCCAACGCGGTGAAAATGGTGCAGCAGGTTCCTGAGAGCCAACCGATTATTTTTGCCCCTGATCGCAACCTGGGCCGGTATGTAATGCAGCAAACCGGACGAGAAATGGTGCTGTGGCAGGGAAGCTGTATCGTACACGAAACCTTTTCAGAGAAGAAGATAGTGCAGTTGAAGATTCAGCATCCAGAGGCAGAGGCGATCGCCCACCCAGAATGTGAACCTGCCGTCCTGCGCCATGCCAGCTACATCGGTTCTACTACTGCCCTGCTCAAGTACATCCAGCAAAGTCCCAGTCAATCCTTCATCGTGGCAACAGAGCCAGGAATTATTCACCAGATGCAGAAAGTAGCACCGCACAAGCAGTTCATCCCGGCCCCACCCATGAATAGCTGCGCCTGCAACGAATGCCCCTACATGCGATTGAACACGCTGGAGAAGCTTTACTGGTGCATGAAAAACCGTGAACCCGAAATCACGTTACCAGAAACGACCCGCATGGCTGCACTCAAACCAATTCAGCGAATGCTGGAAATGAGTGTTTGATACCAATTCTTCAAAGCAGGGCTACGGATGAACAGACTGGAAACCTCTCAGAGTTAAGTGTTTGTCAATCCAAAATCGCAAATCCAAAATCGAGAATTGGTAAGAGTTCATCTCTGAGAGGGGAATCAGAAGCCAGGAGAAGTAAGGGTTAAGCGGTAGAGGGGTGTAGAGGCTTCGCCCCCAGCTGGGGGTTCCACCCCTGCACCCTGTTCTGAGCCTGACGGCTATAGCTATATTTTCAAGTCAAATTTTCAAGTCAACTACTTTGACAGATTCTCAGCTGCAAAGTCCCAGTTCACCAGGTTATCAAGGAAGTTCTTGATAAACGCTGGACGGGCATTACGGAAGTCAATGTAGTAGGCGTGCTCCCACACATCCAGGGTAAGCAGAGCCTTTTTACCGTGAACCATTGGGTTTTCGGCATTGGGAGTTTTCATCACTGCCAGTTTGCCGCCATCATCAACCAGCCAGGCCCAACCGCTACCGAACTGAGTTGCAGCAGCGTTCGAAAACTCTTCTTTAAACTTGTCGAAGCTACCAAAATCTTTTGCGATTCGGTCAGCCAGATCGCCAGATGGGGTACCACCACCACCGGGTTTGAGGCAGCTCCAGAAGAAAGTGTGGTTCCAAACTTGGGCTGCATTGTTGAAAATGCCCGTTAAAGAGGGGTCTTTGAAGGAAATTTGAATCACTTCTTCTAAGGATTTATTGGCAAGATCTTTGCCTTCGGTCAATTTATTAAGGTTATCGACGTAAGCTTTGTGATGCTTGCCGTAGTGATACTCAAAGGTTTCGGCTTTCATGCCGTACGGCTCTAGAGCATCCATCGGGAAGGGTAGAGGGGGCTGTGTAAATGCCATGTGTTCTTCTCTCTAATAGTGTGCGGTTACAGTCTAAAGCCTGATTGCGAAGTTCTGTGCTTAGTTAAGTATGTCTGTATCTTCCGAAGCTCAAAAGCCTACAGAAACAGAACTTCATGAGGAATTTTACCGTAAAAACTTCGGCCAGATAAGGGGATTGAGGATTTATCTGCCCGAAGAGGTAGGGAGGATGAGGGCTTTGGGTAACCAGCGAGACGCGATCGGCATTCGCCAGCCAGTACCAAAGGCGCGATCAGTGACTTTTAAGACTGGAGGAGCCTGACGCCGTTTGAACTCTGCCAGGTTGACCAGTCTCACAACTTTATTCGTCACCTGGGGATCATGGCCTGCGGTAACGATCTGATCGGGAGTCTGGTGGTGATGGATCAGGCGATCCAGGATATCATCCAGCACCTCATAGGGGGGAAGGGAGTCCTGGTCGACTTGGCCAGGTTTGAGTTCAGCACTGGGAGCTTTGGTGAGGATAGAGTTGGGAATGATTTCGGGAAAGTCAGAAGTTGGAAATGGGACGATGGAGTTTTCGGCCATCCCGTTCTTTTTATCCTTTTGCCTCTGATTCAGCCATTTGCAGATGGAATAGACGCGGGTTTTGGGCACATCGGCGATCGCCGCCAACCCACCGTTCATATCTCCATACAGAGTGCAGTAGCCCACAGCCATTTCGGATTTGTTGCCTGTGGATAGGAGGAGATGCCCGAATTTATTGGAGATCCCCATCAGCAGGGTGCCTCGAATGCGGGACTGGATGTTTTCTTCGGCTACCCCAAACTCGGTGCCTGCAAACACTTCAGCAAGGGTTTGATCAAAGGTTTGCATCAGTGAACCAATGGGCAGGATGTGAGTTTGAATGCCCAAATTTTCTGCCAGGGCCAGGGCGTCTTTAACAGAATGGTCGGAACTGTAGGGAGAGGGCATCAGGACACCCAAAACATTTTCACGACCAAGGGCTGTCGTTGCGATCGCCGCAACCAATGCCGAGTCAATTCCGCCACTTAAACCAACCACCACCTTCGAAAAACCACACTTGTGGGCATAATCCTGCACTCCCAAGACCAGTGCCGACCAAATTTCGGCATCTTCACTTTCTGGCAAAGGGGTAATAGGTTGCTGTGTGGGAGAAGCAGAGTCCTGTGCTCTAACCAGATTCTTCGTTTCCAGGTCGTATTCCACAAAGACCAGATCGGATTGGAAAGCGTGGGCACGGCAAATCAGCTCGCCTTCACGGTCAAAGGCAACGCTGCTGCCATCGAAGATCAGGTCATCGTTTCCGCCAACCTGATTGGCATAGATCACGGGCAATCCAAACCGGGTTGCGGTGTGCTTTAACATCGCTTCTCGCAATCGCTGTTTGCCAACCGTATAGGGAGAGGCTGACAGGTTAATGATTAAGTCAACGTTTGCTTCTGCAAGAGCGGCGATTGGATTCAGTCGATAGGTACGCCTGCCCCAAAACTCTTCATCGTTCCATAGGTCTTCGCAGATGGTGATGCCGAGGTGGATTGAGTTTTGAGTTTTGAGTTCTGAGTTTTATTTTGTACGTGGTGTGCGGGGGTTGCCTGGTTTGGTTAGAGAATGGTATGGGGGTCGGGGGGGAAGGATGATTGTGGGTGTT
>JAIMBL010000298.1 GCA_023511615.1 Leptolyngbyaceae cyanobacterium HOT.MB2.61 | reverse complement strand
TCTTCCTGCTTGGCGGTGAAAGAGTAGCGTAAGCTAATCTTTCATCTAAAACAAAATCCCTGGAATATTGATTTTGTTCCCTGGAATATTAATTTTGTTTTAGTGATAGGCATCGCCTATCACTAAATTCTCAGGAGAGTCCGACAACGGTTGTGTCCAAACCGGAATAATGCTTGAGTGATTAACAACAGTCAACACCGCCCATTGTCAGATCTACGAAGAAAACATCCCCCACCGTCTCATCGAGAATCAGTGAAGGGATGGAAACGTTACATCAAGCGGAAGGCGAAACAAAATCGCAATCTGCTGAAGGGCTAATCGGAGAGGCTAGCAAGTGTGTCATCCTCTAATCGGGCGGCTGTAACTGCACAGAAAGCAAATGCAGCAACAAGCGGCATGGGGGAGGAAAGAAAATAGGCAGAAATACCCGAAGCAACGGTACCCAGAACGGCTGCCAAACACCAAATTTTCTCTTCAAAACACAGACCTTTCTCTGCCTTAATAGTTCTTAAAACTTGGTTAGGAATGGGGACTGGCATGACCGCATTGGGAGGAAATGCCCAGTAGCGAGAGCATTCCACAAACCAGTCAGTCCAGCCATTCTCCTGACACCATTCTTCAATCCATTGGGCAGAAAAGTGTTTCATAGCTTCGATAGTTTAAGTCCAGCGGCAAAAACGATGAATACAAAGGAACTGAGACCGACTGTTTTGATGACAGCATTTAAGATAAAAGACCCACTAAATGAACAGAGCCATTTAATGAGCCTTTTCCATACTTGAAGCCTAACAGAGGATTTCTGAGTGCAACAGAAAAAGACACCAAAGTTTACGAGTTAGAAGCATGGTTGAAATGTTCTGTAATAAAGCTATTTTCAATTGAGTAAAACCTTTTTGAACAAGGGAATCCAGGGAACCGGACAGTCAGGAAGGAAATCAAAATGTTCCCTGATGGAGTAAGAACATCAGGAAAGTCGGATTTCTGTAAGCATAGATTCCTGGAATGTGATGAAATGATTACTGCGCTCACTCTACACACAGGCTGATTTTTTACAGGTATGAATATTGCTTCTCGCTTTTCTGTTTTGCTGGGTTCGCTTGCGATCGCCCTCAGTGCTTGTAGTTCCAATAATCCCAGTACAACATCCGCAACGGGTTCTCCTCAGGCTAGGGGAGAGGCTGCGGGAACCATTGCGATCGGCGTTGGGGTAGCCCAGACCAGTAACGTAGCTCTCCTAGGGCAGGAACAGGTGGCGGGCGCAAAAATTGCAGAGAAGTACTTCAATGACAGGGGCGGGATCAACGGCACCCCAATTAAGCTCCTGTTCCAGGATACAGGGGGGGACGAAGCCGGAGCTATCAACGCCTTTCAAACCCTGATCAATCGAGACAAGGTTGTGGGTATCGTGGGACCGACCCTCTCTCAGCAAGCCTTTAGCGCCGATCCCATCGCTAACAATGCCAGGGTGCCCGTTGTCGGCCCATCCAATACGGCTAAAGGAATTCCAGAAATCGGTGAATTTGTCTCTCGTGTTTCTGCCCCCGTTTCTGTGGTTGCCCCCAACTCAGTTAGGGCTGCGCTAAAAATCAACCCAGCCATCAAAAGAGTAGCCATTTTCTTTGCCCAAAACGACGCCTTTAGTAAGTCTGAAACTGAGATTTTTCAGCAAACAGTGAAGGATCAGAAACTTGAGATTGTCACCGTTCAAAAGTTTCAAACCACCGATACCGATTTTCAAACCCAGGCAACGACAGCCCTCAATCTAAAACCTGATCTGGTCATCATCTCCGGTTTGGCGGCGGATGGTGGCAATTTGGTGCGGCAACTGCGGGAACTGGGCTACAAAGGCTTGATCATCGGTGGCAACGGACTCAATACCTCTAACCTGTTCCCAGTTTGTAAAGCTCTTTGCGATGGTGTCTTGATTGCCCAGGCTTACAGCCCGGAACATCCCGGAGCCATTAACAAAGCCTTTCGGGAGGCTTACATGAGCCAGTATAAGAAAGAACCACCCCAGTTTTCGGCTCAGGCATTCACGGGCGTCCAGGTTTTTGTTGACGCCCTGAGGGGGTTGGATAGTAAGCAGAAGGTGACTCAAATTCCCCTGCCACAGCTACGGGTTGAACTGAACAAACAACTGCTGGCTGGCAAATACGACACCCCCCTGGGCGAAATTTCCTTCACTCCGGAAGGCGAAATTGTCCAGAAAGATTTCTACGTGGCCCAGATCAAGATGGACCCCAATGGCAATAACGGAAAGTTTGTGTTCTTGAAGTAGAAGCGAAATCAGTGTTTGGTCAAAAAGCCCTCAGTGTTGTATTTTTCATTCTCACTTCATCCCTTGTAGCCTGTCAGAATTCGGGCGAAAACCTCTCCTCATCACCGGAGAACCGTTCCTCTGCAGGAATTCCCATTGGGGTTGCACTGGCAGAAACGAGTAACCTCGCCCTTTTGGGGCAGGAATCTGTCAATGGTGCCAAGATTGCTGAGCAGTATTTCAACGATCGCGGAGGGGTGAACGGGACTCCAATCAAGCTGATCTTTCAGGATGCAGGGGGCGATGAAACCAGTGCCATTAATGCGTTTGTGACGTTGATTACGAAAGCCAAAGTGGTTGGAATTGTGGGTCCCTCTTCCTCTCAGCAGGCATTCAGTGCAGACCCGATCGCCGATCGCGCCAAAGTTCCCGTGATTGGACCTACCAACACCGCAGAGGGCATTCCGGAAATTGGACCTTTTGTGGCCCGTGTGGCTTCACCAGTCACCGTTCTGGCTCCCAACTCGCTTAAAGCGGCCCTCAAACTCAACCCTAAAATTCGCCGGGTGGCTGTGTTCTACGCCCAGAATGATGCCTTCAGCCAATCAGAAACGCAGATTTTTCAGAATGCGATCAAAAAACTGGGACTTGAAATAATCACGATTCAGAAGTTTCAGACCACCGACACCGACTTTCAAACCCAGGCAACGGCTGCCATTCACCTTAAACCTGACCTGATGGTAATCTCTGGTTTAGCCGCCGACAGTGGCAACCTGGTGCGTCAAATCCGGGAATTGGGCTACAGAGGGCTGATTGTGGGGGGTAATGGGTTTAATACCCCCAACATTTTTCCAGTCTGTAAGCAGCTTTGCGATGGGGTCCTGGTTGCCCAGGCATACAGCCCCGACCATCCCAGCGAAATCAATCGAGCCTTTCGCCAGGCTTATGTAGATCGCTACAGGCAGGACCCGCCCCAGTTCAGTGCCCAGGGATTTACAGCCGTTCAAGTCTTTGTGGAAGCACTGACAACCGCTGACAAAAAGAAAAGTTTAGCTGGACAACTGATTGCAGAGCAGCGGATTGCTCTGAATGAAGCAATTCTGGCAGGCAAATACGACACACCGTTGGGTGAAATCTCTTTTACACCAGAAGGAGAAGTGATCCAGAAACAGTTTTATGTGGCGCAGATCAGGATGGAACCGAATGGGAGAAAGGGTCGATTTGTTTTCTTGAAGTAGCTTTTAGGGTTCTACCGGCCTGCCGGTGAAAGAGTAGCCTAGGCTACTCTTTCATCTCAAACAAAATCCCTGGAATATTGCTTTTGTTTTGGTGATAGGCACACTTGTCACCAAATTCTCAGGAGAGCCCCTTCAGGAAGAGTGAAGAGTGTTGATTTTCGAGAATTGGTATAAGTTATTTGTAGTCCAATTTGGGGAATCGCTATAATCCAGGCATTACCGGAAAATAGTTACCCGAAAATAGATGGGTTATAGCTGCCATATAACATCTTGTAGAGTTGACCGCAGAGATTGAGTTACTGGTTGAGGATGAAGATGCAGGGGAACGTCTGGATGCGTTCCTGGCCATTCAGTTGGACGATCTGTCGCGATCGCGCATTCAAAAGCTAATTGGGCAGAATCAAGTCATACTCAATGGCGAAGTTTGCTCAACCAAAAAGGAAATTGTGCAGGCGGGCGATCGCATCCAAATTACGATTCCCGATGCTGAACCCCTCGACATTCAACCTGAGAACATTCCCCTCTCCATCCTTTACGAGGATGCCGATTTGTTGATTATCAACAAGCCAGCGGGGATGGTGGTTCATCCATCACCGGGGCATATCAGCGGGACGCTAGTAAATGCCCTCCTGTGGTACTGTCGCACTGAGTCGGGCGCCAGCACTCTATCTGGCATTGGTGGGATTCAGCGACCAGGGATTGTTCATCGATTGGATAAGGATACAACGGGGGCGATCGCCGTTGCCAAAAATGACCTTGCCCATCTTCGGTTGCAACAGCAATTCAAGGAAAAAACGGCCCGGCGGGAATACCTGGGAGTTGTCTACGGGGCACCAAAATCGGAGCAGGGAACGATAGAAGCCCCAATCGGTCGGCATCCGGTGGATCGCAAAAAGATGGCGATCGTTCCCGAAGCAAAGGGTGGACGCCACGCCATCACCCACTGGCAAATTCAGGAACGCCTGGGTAACTACACCCTGATAAACTTCGCACTGGAAACGGGGCGCACCCATCAAATTCGGGTTCATACAGCCCATATGGGTTTTCCCATTGTTGGCGACCCCGATTACAGTTCAGGGCGTTCGGTAGGTGTCAACCTTCCGGGGCAGGCGTTACATGCCTGGCGCTTATGCCTCCAGCATCCAGTTTCCGGTGAGCAGATTGAGGCGATCGCTCCCATCCCCGCCCATTTCTCCACACTGTTAGACATTCTGAGGCGACGGGCTCTTGCGGCCGACCGGTGAAAGAGTAATGGGGTTGTCATTGGCAGATGATTCAGCGGAATAAGCTCATCCAACTACACTAGAGGCAAAACCGTTTTGAGAGCATATAGCTGTCGCTAGGTCGCTTAGGACACTGGGTTTAAGGGGGGTGTGGGG
>JAIMBL010000030.1 GCA_023511615.1 Leptolyngbyaceae cyanobacterium HOT.MB2.61 | reverse complement strand
TCTATAAGCATACATACTTGCCAGTACATCTAATTTCTTTCACCCAGAGGGTGCACCAGCGCGTGGAATGCTAACAAGCGGTTGCCTTGACCTGAAAAATTTTCTCAACCACATCCTCCACAATTTTGTCGGGTGTGGATGCCCCAGAGGTAATGCCAATCACGACAGGACCCTCAGGCAACCAGTTTTCTGTTACCTCCAGATCCCGGTTCAGCGGTTTATGCTCAATTCGGTTACCGGGACCGATGCGGCTGGCACTATCGATGTGGTAAGAGGGAATGTTCCGCTCGATCGCAATTTCTTGCAAATGAGTGGTGTTAGAAGAGTTGTAGCCACCAATCACAATCATCAGATCCAGAGGTTCATCGACAAGCTTAAACATAGCATCCTGCCGCTCCTGGGTGGCATCGCAGATAGTGTTGAAGCTAAGAAAGTGCTGGTTGAGTTGGTCGGGACCATATTTCCGCATCATGGTGTGCTCAAACAGTTTGCCAATCTGTTCCGTTTCCCCCTTGAGCATGGTGGTTTGGTTGGCGATCCCAATTCGCTCCAGGTCGCGGTCTGGATCAAACCCCTCGGAACAGGCGTGACGAAACCTGGTCATGAAGGCATCCCGATCGCCTCCATTGAGGATGTAATCTGCTACATACTCAGCTTCTTGCATATTCAGCACAATCAAATAGGTTCCTGCAAAGGAACTGGTAGCGATCGTCTCTTCGTGCCTGTACTTTCCGTGGATAATAGAAGTATAGGAAATCTTCTTATGCTTCTCGACCGTGTTCCAGACTTTGGCCACCCAGGGACAGGTCGTATCAACAATGGTGCAGCCGCGATCGTTGAGGAGTTGCATCTCCTGAACACTGGCTCCAAAGGCGGGCAGGATTACCACATCCCCAGACTTAACCTCAGAAAAGTCCTTCTTACCTGCAATCACTGGAATGAAACGAACCTCCATCTCCCGCAGGCGCTGATTGACAGAAGGGTTGTGGATAATTTCGTTGGTAATCCAGATCCGTTCTTCAGGAAAATGTTGCCGGGTTTCATAGGCCATTGCGACCGCCCGCTCAACTCCCCAGCAAAACCCAAAGGCTTCTGCCAGACGAATGGTAACGTCTCCTCGCCGAAGGGTGAATTGGCTGTCTCGAATCTGCTGGATCAGACCGCTTTCGTACTCTGACTGCATCTGACCTGCAACTTCAGCTTCGTGCCCAAAGCCTTTGCGGTGGTAGTTCTCAGAGCTGTTCAGCGATCGCTTAAACGCCTTAGTATCCATTCATCATCAACCCCTCAGATACAACAACCACACCAAAATCCGCTTCCCCTTCATCTTAAAACGCTTTGGGTACGCAGGTAGGTGGGTTTATGGTTCTAAGTTTGCGGTTGCGAAACTGGCAACCCTGTTAGAGGCATGAGCTACAGAAGGCTCAGCCATCATCCTGACAGAAGTTGATATTTTTGAGGGTAGACATTTCATTGAATCTATGCTGTTTCTACCGTTAGATTCAGTTATAATGGCTAACGAAATTGTCTCAATGGGCTATCGCAAGTAGTTACCCCTTTGCTGCTTCGACCCTTATTAGACGTTCCCCCTAAAGATTCTGGTTGGAGAGAAGCGTGACTATTTACATTGGTAACCTGTCCTTTCAGGCTACTGAGGAAGATTTGCGAGAAGTTTTCTCGGAGTATGGTGAGGTAGCCCGAATCAGCCTTCCTACAGATCGTGAAACAGGTAGAAAACGCGGGTTTGCATTTGTTGAGATGAAGGACGAAGCTAGCGAAGATGTGGCGATCGCTGAACTTGACGGTGCAGAATGGCTGGGACGCGAACTTAAAGTGAACAAAGCCAAGCCCCGTGATGACCGTAGCGGTGGTGGCAAAAGCTACACCAGCAGTTCCCTCTAAAACGCCATTCTACCAACCACGAAACGCTCACCAGTTTGAGCGTTGTTTGATTTCAGTGGCCTGCATCCCATCACAAAAGGCTACGCCTCCACTCTGGGGGATCAGGTTTCACTGACTGTTTGGCCAGGAGAAGAAAATAGTGTTTTGGGACACCTTACCTGGGACACCTCACCTGTTTCAAAGCTATCCCAGACCTAATGCAACTATCTGCAAATTGGATGCCCAAGTAAACATACGCCTGGTTCCCTTGAGGAGAAATCGTGAACCGTAAATAGCCTCCTGGTCACGGGCATCAGTATGACCAACCCATTCATTGGGAACTGGAAGGCTGAGGAAACTTGCGGACCTGGTATTCCCCCTCTTCGATGATCTGGTAGGTACCTTCCCCCATTTCCTTTAAGAAACGTTGCTCAGTTTCTTCCATATGCTTGGCTGATACTCCGTTCCAGGCATCACGGCTCTCCCAATAAATAACCAGAACTACCTCATCCTGTTGCCTGGGATTGATCCACACCTGTTTACCCAAAAAACCAGAATACCTGGACAGTGCCGTTGACCAAATTTCCTCATCTTTCTGAATATACTTTTCTCGCAGCTCAGGAGAAACTTTGATTTTTAACCATTCAATAACCATCGATTGAGACAGAGACTTAAATTTGTAAACACGAAGATTATACGAAGTTTGTGTTGCAAGCATCTCTATCACTTGCCATAACTAATGCTGCGTAGCAAAAGTCTTGCATCGATCCCATGGACAAGTGGTGGAATAATCAGGCAGGAGTCACCTTATACGGAATACGGATTCTCTGTGAGACTGCTCATAACTCTGACCCCTCGCAACTTTCCCTTGGCAAGGGGAGGTGCCGTAGGCTGTAGGATTGACCTGCGCAGCCTTACAAGGGATTGGCATTACCTCTCACCTCAGAAAGCTTTTTTGCATTGGCGAAAAATTTTGATAATCAGAACTTTGACGTAAAAATTGCTTTACAAAGGCTGAATCATTCAATAGCAGCCGCAAATTTGACAGAATAGGGTTGTATTTGGAAACCAATTCTGTCTGGCACCCGGTTCTTGCTCTATGGATTTGGGGGTGTTGGCGATCGCATCCCGATTTGGTTCAGCCTCGTTTTTAGGAAGACAGCATGGATAATAACAACTGGCTCACGCAACTCCTGATGATTGGTGTTGGCACCACTTCACTGGTTGCGGAAAAGATTAAGGAAGTTAGTGATGAACTGGTCAAAGACGGCAAACTCAACCCTGACCAGGCCAAAACAGTTGTGGATGACCTGATGCAAAAGCTGAAGTCGGAGCAGGGAAACTTCGAGTCCACCATGCAACGCCAGATGCGGAATCTACTGCAAGATATTGGGGTTCCCCGTCAAGCAGAAATGGATGAACTCCGGGGCCGGATCGATCGCCTCGAACGCCAGGTGCGAGATCTGGAGAACAAGTTGTGGCGATAAGTGGCAACAAGCGGGCATTGTTACTGATTAATCGCCAGGCTCGACGGGGTCAGAAGGATTTGTCCAAGGCGGTTTCCCAACTGATTTCGCTCAACTTTAACCTGGTGATTGAATCGGCCCAGGAGCCCCACCACATCTCTGACATCATTCGCCACTACAGGGATCAGGTGGAATTAGTGATTGTGGGTGGGGGGGATAGCACACTGAATGCGGCGATCGAGGGCTTAGTCGATACCCAACTACCCCTGGGGATTTTGCCGATGGGAACGGCCAACGATCTGGCTTGCACCCTGGGAATTCCAGATTCTTTGTTGGCAGCCTGTGATGCGATCGATACCGATGGCGAAATTACAACAACGCCCGCTCACTTGCGGGTTTTTCCCAAAGCAATCAGCGTTTTCATACCGTCCTGTTAAGGATAAAATGCCAACTGTGGCAATCCCAGGGTTTCATCCCAGCCCATCATCAGATTGAGACATTGAATTGCCTGACCCGCCTGGCCTTTCATCAAATTGTCGATCGCTGACATTACAATCACCCGATCCGTGCGGGGATCAACCTCTACACCGAGATAACACAGGTTAGTACCGTGGGCCCATTTGGTTTGAGGATAAACGCCACTGGGCAATACCTTCACCCAGGGGCAACTGCGGTAGAAAGCGGTGTAGATGGTCAGCAAATCTTCTCGCACCAGACCGGGATCCCGCAGGGTGGCATAAACGGTTGCCAGGATGCCCCGTACCATGGGAATCAGATGTGGCGTGAACTGAACCAGCACTTCATGACCGGCCAGATCGCTGCAAATCTGCTCAATTTCTGGGGTGTGGCGATGGCGGGCAACATTATAAGCTGCCAGGGAATTGTCAGCTTCAGCCAGAAGCAGGTTAGTCTTTGCCTGCCGTCCTCCCCCCGATGTGCCAGACTTGGCATCAATAATAGCTGTCTCTGATACGATGAGTCCCTGCTTTAGCAACGGAGAAAGGGCCAGCAGACTGGCGGTTGGGTAGCAGCCGGGGCAACCTACCAACTGGGAACGGGCAATGCGATCGCGATAAAGCTCTGGCAACCCATATACCGCTGTTTCAGCAACATCTTTGTCGGAGCGTTCGCCCCCATACCAGGCCGTGTAGGTGGCCAGATCAGAGAAGCGGTAATCCGCTGACAGATCCAGGACTTTGCAGCCTTTCTCCAGCAGGGTAGGAACCATCTTAAAGGCCAGGCCATTGGGCAACGAAAGAAACACCACCTGGCAGCGATCCGCAATTCTATCCAGGTCAATGGGCTCAATGGTCTGCTGTATCTGATGTCCCAGATGGGGATACAGCTCAGAAAAAGACTGTCCGGCACTACTTTCTCCGCCCAGGTAGACAAGCTCTAAGCGGGGGTGCTCCAACAGGAGCCGTACTAACTGCACTCCACCATACCCCGATGCACCAATAATCCCAACGGGTACGCGTCCCATATCCCCCATAGCGGTTTACCTTTTTGGATGGTTTTGGATGGTTTTGGATGGTTTTGGATGGTCGATTTACTTCCGCAGGCTTCTTGCAAAAGTTGATCTCTATAAATACCTATCCATTTCCTGACCTAGAGCAGGCAGTGCCCACCTATTTCGGATTTAAGCAATTGCAATCTCAGCTTTTGGATAGGCTAAGTACAAAGATCACTATCTAAACCTGAGTCAGTTACTTGTGCAAGAGATGCAATGTTTGATGCATTGTAATACTAGACAACCAATTTTTGGTGTAACTTCCATTTTTTGCTCTAATTTTGCTCTAAAAGTAAGTTGTAGAGGTCTACATCTAATCCGGCACGTCCCATCCATTGAAATCCCCTAAAACTGCAGGAATTAGCATCGACAAGCCGTTGTGCTCTAAATCTAGGATGTGCTAATTCTGTAGTAATTCTCTCCAGTCTTTGCAACACCAGAACCTTTCCATGAAGTATTTCGCTCGATGCAAGCGCCCATTGTTTAAAGAGAAGCGATAGCCTGGTTAAACAGACTACAATTTAAGTGTAAGTAAGTTTTAAGAAACTTTACGGATATTACCTTGAGCTTTTCTGCTGAATTGTCCCAACCTCCTTCCGTTCCCTTCCAATTTGACTCCATCGAGGCTGCGCTGGCCGATTTGAAAGCGGGTCGGGCCATTGTTGTAGTCGATGACGAGAACCGCGAGAATGAAGGAGATCTGGTCTGTGCTGCTCAGTTTGCTACTCCAAATTTGATCAACTTCATGGCAGTTTACGCCCGTGGTCTGATTTGTCTGGCAATGACGGGCGATCGCCTGGATGAGTTAGAACTGCCGTTAATGGTGACAAACAACACGGATAGTAACCAGACGGCCTTCACTGTCAGCATCGATGCATCTCCCAGTGTCGGCGTTACCACTGGAATTTCAGCCGAAGACCGGGCTCGTACGATTCAGGTAGCCATTAATCCCCTCACCCGTCCCCACGACCTCCGCCGTCCTGGTCATGTGTTTCCCCTGCGAGCCAGAGAAGGAGGGGTGCTAAAGCGGGCAGGGCATACGGAGGCAGCCGTTGACCTGGCACGACTGGCCGGGCTGTATCCGGCTGGGGTCATTTGTGAGATTCAAAATCCCGATGGCTCGATGGCACGCCTACCAGAGTTGGTTGAGTATGCCAGGATTCATCAGCTCAAGATTATTAGCATTGCTGATTTGATTGGCTATCGACTGGAGCATGAGCGACTTGTTTCACGAGAAGCGGTTGCAGACCTTCCCTCCGATTTTGGACATTTCAAAATTTATGCCTATCGTCACACTCTGGATAATTCAGAACACGTTGCGATCGTCAAAGGCGATCCCACCAGGTTTGTAGACCAACCTGTGCTGGTGCGGATGCACTCTGAATGTCTGACTGGCGATGCTCTTGGTTCGCTAAGGTGTGATTGCCGGATGCAACTTCAAGCCGCACTTAAAATGATTGAAAATGCAGGGCAGGGAGTGGTGGTTTACCTGCGCCAGGAAGGGCGCGGCATTGGCTTAGTCAACAAACTAAAAGCTTACTCGCTTCAAGACATGGGGTTTGATACCGTAGAAGCCAATGAACATCTCGGCTTTCCGGCAGACCTGCGGAATTACGGAATGGGTGCCCAAATTCTTAATGATCTGGGTGTGCGCAAAATGCGTCTGATCACCAACAACCCCCGCAAAATTGCCGGACTGAAGGGATACGGTCTGGAAGTGGTGGAGCGAGTACCGTTGCTGATTGAGGCAACGACCTACAATTCCACCTACCTCTCCACCAAGGCAGAGAAGTTAGGTCACTGGATGCTACGTACCTACCTGGTCACGATCGCCCTCCACTGGCAGGGTGAGTCTCTCTCTGTTACTGAACGCTATGGCTGGCTAGAAAAACTCCGCTATCTGGCAAAAAGCCACAACTTTATGTTGCAAGAGGAAGCCCGCCCCGTTGCTTCTGCGCTCTTTAGTGGAGCGGGGTTAGTGGTCCACCTTGGCTTCGAGCAACCTCTGGTTGGTGACCCTAACTGGTACCAGCATCCTGACCACCCCTATGTGCAGGCGATCGCCCAAATCCTTGACCAACTTGCCGCCATTCCCGATTTACAAACTTTGGAGTTCATCATCTCTCCTGGCTCCGACCCGCTGACAGGTTTACAGATGAAACTGGATCGGAACGTTTTTCCTCTTGGCCAAAAGCCATCGACCGTGTGCGATCGCCTGCAAACGCAGCTTATTTATAGTTTCGCCAAAGATTAAAAATTAAAACTCAGGTGTCAGGCACTAACACTCAAGGATTCAAAGGGGAAGGCAAAAGGAAAAAGGGGAATCCACCTGGCACACTATCACAATCCACCTGGCACACCATTACTATTTCAAGACTTTACTCTTTGTATCATACCCAGATGGGGCTGTTGCCACCCTCATTGTTTGCATGCAAAATGTATATGCTAGTATAGTCTCAGAAGCGTTCTACTTCTACTGCCGCCAAGTCAGGATGCGATCGCCGAATCTATATCTTGCGGTTGGAGTAAGTTAAAGCGGTTTGAACTGGAATGGGAAAGTAGGTGAAAGAGTGATGGAATAAGGAAACACTCGCCCTGTCACCCCATTCCCCTACTCCCTCTCTTACTTCACTAACAACTGACAACCAACAACTGTTCTAAGGAGAACTCATGGCGCTTGGAATGATGATTGATGGCAGATGGACGACTGAATGGACTGAGCGAGATGGCAAAGGTCGGTTTAATCGGATGCCAACGAAATTTCGGAACAAGATTACGGCGGATGGTTCCAGTGGGTTGAAAGCAGAAGTTGGCAGATATCACTTATACGTTTCGCTGGCTTGCCCCTGGGCGCATCGAACGATCGTTATGCGAAAGTTGAAGGGATTGGAGGATGCGATCGGTCTATCGATCGTTGATCCCGCTTTAAGCGATATGGGTTGGGCATTTTCTGACGCACCGGGGGCAATTCTCGATTCAGTGAATGGGGCAAAGTACCTGCAGGAGATCTATTTGAAAGCCAAACCCAACTACTCTGGGCGAGTGACTGTACCTGTGCTGTGGGATAAGGAGACTCAAACCATCGTTAACAACGAATCTCGCGAAATTATTCGTATGTTTGATACAGAGTTTGAAGCGATCGCCCAAAACAATATTGATCTTTATCCCAAATCCTTACAGGAAAAAATTGATCAGACGATCGATGCCATCTACATGCCAATTAACAATGGTGTTTACCGTTCTGGTTTTGCCACTTCCCAGGAAGCCTACGAGGAAGCTGTGACCGAACTATTTGAGCATCTCGATCACTGGGAATCGGTGTTGGAAAATCAGCGCTACCTGTGCGGTAATCAGCTAACTGAAGCTGATATTTGCATGTTTACTACCCTGTTGCGGTTTGATTCGGTTTATTACGGTCACTTCAAGTGCAATTTGAAGCGAATCGTGGACTACCCGAACCTATGGAACTATCTGAAAGACCTGTACCAGTTCCCTGGCGTTCGGGAAACCTGCAATTTAGACCACATTAAACAGCACTATTATATGAGCCAAACGGCGATCAATCCTAACCGGATTGTACCAAAGGGTCCTTTAATTGATTTTGAAGAACCCCACGATCGCGATCGCTTCTCTTAGCTCCCCAGAGATCGGATTTCTGGAATCGCCAGCAAAATTCTGCCCTTCGTCAGAAGAAATCCGATTTCTGGCTAAACAACTAACCCCAAATGGGTCATCCGGTAGCATGAGGCAGCTTCTGGAAATTGTGCCAAGCTAGTACTAGAGAGCTTTGCCCAGACCCTGGCAGTAACTCCTCGTTCCCTGCGATTTCGCTGCAATTCCGAATTCTGCAAAAGGTCTGGTGTAGAAGCCTATTGGAAGGTTTGGTGCCGCAGGAGGCAAGGCTTATGAAGGCAACTATTTTACCCGCGATCGCTCTCGTTGCGACTGTGTCGCTGGCACTGCCCACAAGAGCAGAAAACCCTGCCCATGTCCGGCAGCTATTAGAAACCAGGGAATGTGCTGGATGCGACCTGGCAGGGGCGGATCTAACTGGTGCGCATCTGATTGGTGCAGATTTGCGAAATGCCAACTTGCAGGGAGCGATTTTGAAAAATACCAATCTGGAAGGGGCCGATTTGACGGGTGCTAACCTGAAAGGAGCGAACCTGACCGAAGCCTTTGCAACCAATGCAGTCTTGGATGATGCCAATTTAGCAGGGGCAAACCTGACCAATGCCAGACTTATTCATGCCAGCACGATTGGTGCAACATTAACCAATATTGACATTACCGGAGCCCAGGTCTTTGGCAGTGGCATCAGCATTGGTGGAGATTAATCCTTACGGGGAAGTTGATGTAACTGGCGAGTTTGTTCTAGAAGTCGATCCATATCTTCTTCAGCAATCCGTTGCACGTAATTAATTTTGATCTCCTCAATGAGATCACTGAGTAACATCCGTAGTTCTGGCAATGTATTTTCTTGTTTTGCAGCGTTAGCCAGACTTGTTGTAAAGTTTTGCACCAAGCGGTTTCTTAGCTCTGTTGAAATTGGATCTTCTGTAACTCCTTTTGTAGCGCGATAAACTGATTGAGTCAAATCGGACACTAAACGCTCCGTTATCTGTTTGGGTAGGTGTCCAATCCCTGGTAAGGATTGCAAAGCTTTATAGGCAGGAGCCTGGTTGAGGATGTTGTTGATTGTATGGCTGAGTAAGGCTTCTAAATCCGGCTGAATTTTCGGAAAAACTTCATCGACGATGAGTTTGGTAAAGTGATTTGCGATCGCTTCTATCTCATTGATATTGTTAATGTCTACATAGCGCTTCTGCCCGGATCGTTGCAGCCACCGGGTCAACTCTCCCTGGCGCAGGGATGACTGGACCTGATTTAGGGTCTGAACAACAATCACCTCAGTCAACTCTCCTGCAAGATCGGCCACCACCCCATGTCTGACCTGATCCTGGACTTCATGCAAATCAATCAACTCAGCCTGATGCAGACGAATCGCAGTTGAGAAAAATCGTGACAGGGCTAAAACAGGCATGAACAGGCTGAAAGGAACAAATAAAGGAATGTCATACCATCGCCAGAACATGGCATCCAGCCAGCGCAGGCTGGGATAACGCCGACTCAAATAGTAAGTTCGAGCCAAGAATTCTAGAAAAAATAGAATCACAAACGGGGCATCCAGCATCCAGAAATGATTGGTAAATTCGCCATTTTCGCCGATGGTTCGGTAAAAGTTGGTCTGCATTAAGGGTTCAATTTCCTTTGCAAACCATTCCATTTCTTGTTTCCAGTTTGTTGGAGTGAGGTAATTTGTACTCCAAAACAATTCAAACGCTTCCCGGTTCGATCGCTTTGATTCTTTAGTTTCAACCCGTCGGCGCATACGATTTTTGATCTTCTCCAGCGTCCCGCTTTTGCCTGCAATTTCAAACGGGTTGGTTTCAATCATTTCGTTACTGTAGACCCGTAGGCGTTTTAATGTCGCCTGTACCTCAGGAGATTGCAGTCCATTAGCCAGTCCTCTCTGCTCAACCTGTTGCTTTAGGGTAGCAACGGTATCCAGATAGAGTTGGGTGTCACGATGGGGCTGTATTCCTTTGATCGGGTCATAGAGGCAGGTCATGATGGACTGCTGGATCATGCGCGGAGGGTCCCCTCTCTCAACCGAGCGATCCGGGCAGGAGGTCTGGGGCATTGGAATGGGAATCTGCTGACTGATAAAGGGAATGGTCATTTTCCCTTGTAACCAGAAGTTGCGCCAGGGAACGTAGGTGAGGTCAAAGACCACCAGCAGCAAATTGGCGGAGGCTGCGATCGCCATAAATCGCTCAAACCAAAGATTCTTGTGGCACCTGGGAGCTTTTGGAGCCAGTCTAAGTGAAGATGACATGATCGGGCGAAAGGGAGGTAGGGAAAGTTGTTAGTTGTTGATTGCGAGAGAGGGATGGGACGGATGGAGTGGGAGGGGTAAATGAGTGGATGGGTGAATGAGTTTTGAATTTTGAGTTTTGAGTTCCGGTGAAGGCGACAGGCGACAGGCAAGGGGGGGAGGGCCAAGGAGTACTCTTGAGATTAGGAGGGTTAGATTAGGAGGGGGTGTAAGGGCGGCGGAATCCCTTTTTTCACAAAGCCCTTTCCCTTCACAAATCATTTAGGACTGCTATCAGTAGCTGGGTGCAATTAAATTGAAGATGGTTTTGGGGTTGAAGGGGGTGAAACCCCCTGCCTGGGTGCAATGCCCCCACTCCCTTGTCTTCCAATTAACTATGTCTACCTACTTAGATGGTGAATGGTAATGGAGGAATAGGGCAATGGGGTGATAAATGATTGTAGATTGTTTGGGTGGGAGCGTTGCTGAAAAGTAGCATTAATCGAAATGAAGTTTTAAGCATACAGTCTATAATCAATGCTTAAATTCGCAGTGCCAGGTGGGAAAGTAGGGTGAGGCAGCTCAATGAAACGGTGGATGACAGATAGGAAACGGAAGCTACAGCAGTTTGTGTCGGGTTTATGCTTGACTGCGCTTGGGACGTTGCCCATCATGCTTGAATCAATCCCGGTATTCAGTGCAGAAAAGCTTTATATTCTGCTTGGCCCATTAAAGCTGTCACTGTCATTGGACTCCCTGGAGACCTTCGCTGAGACTGGTGAGATTGACCGTGAGTTGAGGTTTTACGCACAGTTTGCTGGTGATGGGGCCATGACGCAGTTGCGCAGGGTTCTTCAACGGCGCTTCAAGTTAAACCCGGTCGTGGTTTCCCAGTTGAGCTATTCTCCCCTGGGAGAGGACGCCCTCAGCCAGATTGGGGAGTTTATTCAAACCGAAGCCAGAATCAACGGATTCTATGCCATGCGTTCAAGCTGGATTTTGGCCGCAACCAACTCAGAAGGATTTACGCTGATTGACTTGTTGCGAGGTTTTCCAACAAGAGGAATTTTATTGGATGCAGGTCGGTTGTTGGCCATTCAAAGGTTGCTAACGGCTGTGAGTGACTACACCGATACCACCGTTGCCGCGATCGCTCAGCATGCTTTGAGTGAAGCGACGACCGTTCCCGTTGTCATCGACCCCAGGCTGCCGAATCCCCGCCTACCGGGACCTTTCAAGGTCACTAAGCGCACCCTGCAACTGGTGCGCGAAACGCAAACCATTGAAAAGGCCGCAACTTTGCGATCATTCTACGTCGATCTTTATTTGCCAGAAGGAAAATCTCAACCCGCACCCATCGCAATCATTTCCCACGGTTTGGGTTCAACTCCTGCCGGATTTGCTTACCTCGGCCGACATCTAGCTTCCCACGGCTTTGTGGCTGCTCTACCAGAACATATTGGCAGCGGTGCCCAGCAACGGGAGGATTTGTTTAGGGGGCTGTCTGGCACCAATGTTACCTTAACGGAGTTTATCGAACGCCCTTTGGATGTTAAACAAACTCTAGATAAACTGGAGCAGTTATCTCAATCGGAACTGGCTGGTAG
Organism: Leptolyngbyaceae cyanobacterium HOT.MB2.61; assembly: GCA_023511615.1. Lineage (GTDB taxonomy): Bacteria > Cyanobacteriota > Cyanobacteriia > Leptolyngbyales > Leptolyngbyaceae > Leptothermofonsia. Next base: position 18,486 of record JAIMBL010000030.1, on the reverse strand, counting down.
GCTTGATATTCAAAGGGTGGGCATCATTGGGCACTCTTTTGGGGGCTACACAGCACTCGTTACGGCGGGGGCAACGTTCAATCTGGCTCGGTTGTTCCAATTGTGCTCGACAGCTCTAAGGTTCAATTCCTCTGTTGCTTTGCAGTGTTTGAACAGAGAATTACCTTACTTTGATGTCAGCCTGTTGAAGGAGCCCCGGATTAAGGCCGCGATCGCCATGAGTCCGCTAACCAGTCTGGTTTTTGGACCAGAAGGCATGGGCACAATTCAGGTACCAACAATGATTCTTGGCGGTTCCCGCGATATTGTTACGCCTTTTGTGCTGGAACAGGTCCACCCATTTCTCTGGCTAAAAACGAAGGAAAAGTACCTGGTGAATATTGATCTGGCTGGCCACACCTCTATGGATGGGACTGGTGGCGATGTGAATCCAGAACCGGGCACAATGAGTATTCTCCTTTCGGGACCGGAGCCAACTTTGGCGCGGGAATACGTGAAGGCGTTGAATCTGGCATTCATGCAGGTGTACGTGGGCGATCGCCTAGAATATCGAGCCTACCTGAATGCGGCCTATGCCCTTTCCATTGCCCGCCCCCCGCTTCAGCTCCATCTCATCAATTCCCTCACTCCCGAACAGCTACAAACAGCCCACGGCAGTTCACCCCCTATTCCCTTTTTCCCTGAACCTGTACCCAGTGCAGTGGTAGAAAGATATACCCAAAGAAACTAGTACTCTGTCAAATTGAATTTGACGGTTAGCGAATACCCAGGAAGTTGATGGAGGCTAAATTTTGAGGGTCTGCGACCTGTCAAAGTTTTCCTGATGGAACACTGTTGTAGAGCTGCGTTATGGCAGAAATAGTCGTTATCCCTTTTTTCCATCCTCACGGGAAGCTTTTTCAACTTCTCGCTCATTGGCTGAGCCATTCTTAGAATGAGTATCGCTTTTAACCCAGGAGTCCTGTTGGGGTTTGCCGATCGCAATCCCATTCTCATCAAACGCGATCCGGATGCGGCGGCGAAACTCACGTCCAACTGCCCACTGCTGCCCCGGTCTGGTCCTGATCCAGACCCGAATCAGCATTCCAGTATGGGAGATGCCGTCTACTCCTAGCACTTCGGGTGGATCAAGCGTGCGATCGCGCCATTCCGGTTCGTTGTACATGCGCTCAGTCACCTGGCGAACCACATCAAGGGCACGATTGATATCGGTGTCGTAGGCTACTTCAACTGAAAAATCCACCCTGGACCAAGTGCGAGTCAGGTTTCTGACCTGGCTAATGGCACTGTTGGGAATGGTGATTAGTCGCCCTTCACTATCCCGCAGTTGGGTAATCCGGAGGTTCATGTTTTCTACCAGACCAGAGTCGTTGCCAATGGAAACCACATCTCCTACAGCGTACTGGTCTTCCATCAGAATCAAGAATCCATTCACCACATCCCTGACCACGTTTTGGAAACCCAGGGAAATCGCGAAGGCGATAATTCCACCGATCGCCAGCACTGATCCAACTGGAAGCCCAAACACTCCCAGCGCCCAGGTAATTCCGATGATATAAACTGCAAAGGTTTTTAGACCTTTAAGGGCACCCACGGTGGTAGAAATTCTAAGCGCTTCGCGATGGTCATCTCCATTGCTAAACAAATCGCTCTCGTCCCAAAATTTTCCCAGGTAATCAAGCGCAATGTCTCCAATGCGAATCAGGAGACCGGTGACAAACCAGACCAGTAGCAAATTGAGCGGAATGCGGAGAAGCTGGACAGAAAGGGGTCTCGTCCAGGGAAATAGGGCCAGAATCAAACCGATCCCCCCTACCCAAACCGTCAGTTGGGCCCAAAAAGCCAGCCATTTAAGAAAAGCAACCAGGCTGCGTCGGCGTTTGAGATTAAATTGTCGTCGCAACGCAACTTGAAAGGACATCTGGCGCGCCTCGGAAACGGGTTTGCCAGTAGTTTGGCCAGGAGGAGGACCTGTTTGGGCCGCTTCTGCTGCTTCCCGCTCTCGCAGTGCCCGTTCTCTAAGGTTCAAAAACCGTTGCAGCAAAAACACAAGCAGACTAACAATTACCATTCCCAGGAAGATTGGCAGAGCCCGACGAAGCTGTTCATCCAGAGTTTCCCTTGTTCGCTCTTTCAGGGCTTCTCGCAAACTGGTACTGATTTTTCTCTGCATGAATTCTGTGACGTCATCAATGGGTTGCCCATAGAAAGCAGCATCCGATTGGGTCACGGTCAGAATGTTGAGCGGTTCTGGGTGGTCCTTGTCTTTGACAAAGATGACATTTTCGTTGTTGAGGGTGGATGCGTAAACCTGCAAAGTTTCGAGGTCATAGTTGGTTTTGGCTGTAATTCCTCGATGGGAGAATGAGACGTCATCTTCTATCACCCGTTTGAGGTTGGCCTCAATCTGGTCTACCCGTTCTTCAACGGGAATTAGATTTCCGGGATTGCTGCGATCGCGCACGGTAGGCGACGCCACCTTAAACAACGGCTCTCCATCAAAATTCACCGTTGCTACCTCAATTGCGCCGTACCGCTCAACTCCCGCAGGAGGATTGGAAGAGTTCAAACTGGTTGGACTGGGGATGGGCAACTGGCCTGGGGCAGCAGGAATCCACCCAATCGCTAGTGCAAATGCCAACAGGCTGAGCAGAGCAACCCTGATCCAGGGAAAGTGCCACCAGGGGCGATCACCAGTGAATCTTTTAGACATGTTTTGCATCAACATGTTTTTTGGAGAATATTGCATTGCCAATCTTAACCGGGATTCACTTTGCGCCTTCGCCACTCTAAGATAGGACATTCTCTGGAAGAACTGTCTATCGGTAGAAGCGTGCAAGGATTGTTCATGCAATGCACAACGGTTCCTTAAGGGGCAAGAGGGGGAGGAGGGAGGGGTAAGGGGAAGTTTTGAGTCCCAGACATTACAGATTCAACCGGACTTCTCCCGGTTCCCGATGAAGCAGACAATGGGGATGGGGAATGGATTGCAGATTGATAGGATTCAAGTTTAAGGTGTCAGAAGCCAGGAAGCAGGAGCCAGAAGCCAGATGGATAACGAACCCCTCAAAAACTCGGATAGGCAGTCCTCAGCGCGATCGAGCGGTCAGTGGAATGTTCGCTTTGAAGATGTCGTGCCCTATAAAGAAACCCTTAAACCGGAGCTATACAACCACGGTAATGCACGGTTTCTCATCTTTTTTGGGCTGTTTCCACTGTTGATCAGCCTGTTGGGATTTGGTACAGGTCTACAAGACATCGCCTGGCTGTTGGGAATTTACTACGCCTGCATCTGGGGTGTGGTTTTGCGTAACCTGATTGACCCTGCCCACTTTTCCTGGGGCAAAACGCTGACCTGTGTTGGGTTCGTCATTTTTGTTGGCATTCCCTTGCTTCTGGTTCTTCAAAGAATTCCCCCCTTTAGTTTGCTTTATGGCGGCATCCGTGAAGGAGGGATTGGCACCCTGATTGGCTTTGTGCTGGGGGTTGGAGTGCTGGAAGAATTTATCAAAGGGCTGCCCGTCTACCTGTTTCTGGTTAATACAGGCAAGGTGCGTGATCCCCTGACGACTGCCTTCTATGGAGCCATGTCGGGATTGGGCTTTGCAATTTCGGAAGGGGTAAACTACTCGTTGCAATATGCCATTGGCTTTAGTGAGGAGTTTACAATCGCACTGCAAGAGATGGACCGCGAAATTTTGGGAAGCAGCATCGGAACCTTTCTTCTGGTGACAACCATTCGCGTTGTCTGTCTGCCCCTCTTCCATGCTATCTGGGCAGGGATCTCCGGCTATTTCTTGGGACTTTCCGCCTTCAGTCGATCGCAAAAATGGGCCATTATTTTCACTGGATGGGCGATCGCAGCCGTACTCCACGGTCTCTATAACACCTTCTCCAGCAATCTTCTGGGACTCATTGTGATGGCCTTTTCCATCCTGCTATTCCTCACCTATCTCCGCAATAGCCAGAAAATGATTCGGGGTGCAAGGGAAACTTGAGTTTTAGTAGCAGGCAACGGGTGACGGGCAACGGGCGAGTCGCCCAAATCATAGTTTCATTGGTTTTCAAAGGAACACTTGACCGTGATCTTGAGATTGCTTTGAGCTTTGCCACTGGCAATGTAGGGAATGCCCGCATCGGCACTGAGATTGACGCCAAATTCCAGAGTCACCTCATCGACATTTGCAGAACCAAGATTTTTGAAGGCGTTCAGGCAGTACACCGTGTAGGTTCGGATGGTACTCTGCACCATTTGCATTGACTGGGTAGGGTTGAGCTGGGTAGGGATTCCTATTCCCTTCGCACCGCTCCGGCGCTGCTCTCCATTCTCTGCTAACGGGGGCTGGAAAACATTCGCCGTTTCGGTTTCTTCCTGCGCCTCGATATACAAAATTGCCCCATCTTCTAGTTGAACTGGAATTAATTTTGCCAAAGAATTTCCTGCCAGTCAGGTCACTGCTATCATTCCCCAAAATAGCGGTTTCAGTTCAGGGGGCAGACCCCTCAGGGGCGATCGCCCCTCTGTGACTCCATCCACTGAATGCAGCGTTCCATCTGCTGCTGCATCGTTTCCCGGTCTGCATGGTAGCGACGGCCATGACCCGGCAGTACCCATTCAAAGGAATAGTTTGCCAGCCTACGCATGGAGCGAGTCAACTCCGCCCAGGAGTACCAGCAGGCATAGCGGAAGGCAATCAGGTGTCCTCGCTCATCGGACCAGGCCAGGTGGTCTCCTGTAAACAGAAAGGTTTCATCGTAGAGCAGAACAGTATGCCCCCTGGTGTGTCCGGGCACCGGGATAATTAGCAGGTTGGGGGCAATTTGCACCGGCTCCTGACCGGAGAGCTTGATTTCAACGTCACGGGTGCCGCTGTTGATCTCGTCGCTGTGTAAGATGCGTTCACAGCCAAAATGCTGATGAAACTTCTGATGATCGGCAACATCATCCCGGTGAGTCAGGAACAGGTAGCGCACACCACCCATTTCTTCTAACCGTTTGACCAGAGGCGGTGCAAATCGGGGTGAATCGACCATCACATTCCCCTCTGGCCGCTGAATCAGATAGCTGGCCGCGCCATAGGAGCTTTCAGCATGGTAGCCGCAGTGGTAAATGTTGGCGGCGATCGCAATTGGAATACTCTGCTGCACAGCCTTAATCTCTGCTGGCTTTTCAACGGTGCCGATGGAAGCCGTCGGGCAGGACAGAAGTGCCTGCATTGCCCGCAAGCGTTCCTTTCCATTAGCAGGCTGGTGATAGACCGCCGACTGATTGCCCGCCTCATGGAAAACTTCAGGTGCCATCCAGCGACAGGTATCACAGTCGATGCAGGTGCTGTCTACGTAAAAGTCTCCGCTTACATTTTCAGGGCGGCGTTGGTTGAGGTGAGCCATGGGAGGAGTGAGGAGGGAAAGGAGAGGGCGGCAGGCGACAGGCAACAGACAGAGCTATCTCAAAACGAATGGGGCTGAAATAAGCTCAGAACTAAAGTTCTGGCTCAAAGCTAAAGTCAGTTGAAACTGACTGAAACACAGATTTATTAGGGTTTGAACCTGTTTTAACCGGTTTGCGCTTTGAGCCTGAGATTTATCTCAAGGCTCTTGAGTCAGTGCCATTCAACTCAAAACTCATCTAAGTTGAGGAGAGAGGGGTGAGTAGTAAGGTGAAAATTCAAAACTCAGAACTCAAAACGCCTCTCACCCGCCCCTACTCATTAGAAACAACTGGAGCCAATAGCTAGCCGTAAAGAGCAATCTTCTAATGATTTCGATGTTAGCGAACCCATCAGAAATTGTGTTTCTGGGGGAAATAGCGTTCAGTCTATGGGTAGAGCAAATCCAAATGATATTTCATCGACCACAATTCAAAGGAAGATGGAAGGGATAGATAAGTAGATAATCTGTTGTCCATGTTGATTTTGCAGCATTCATCATGACCATCACGATCGCCCTCAATGCTCTCTCCCTCAACACTCTGAACCTGTCCCCCGTACAGACTGTAATTGAACCCTTACTGCAAGAGGGAGCGATCGCCAACCATGAGCAACAAATCCAGTTTCAAATTGACTATCCCAAAGAACCTGAAGATCCCCGTGAACTGCCAGAAATTCCCGAAATTCGGCTGTGGTTCATTCGCCTGGATGCCCTCTATCCCTGGCTTCCCTTTCTGCTGGACTGGAAAGCCGGAGAGCTGGCTCGCTACACCGCAATGCTGGTACCCCATCAGTTCCATCCAAAGGACGGTATTCAATACAATCCGGAAGCCTTAGAGATTTTCGTTATGCACAAGATTTTTGTCCTGAGCCGATGGCTGAAACAGCAGGGAATTGAAGGCCGCTTCAGGCTGAAAGCTATGGCACAAATGTTCGGCTATGAACTGGATGAGGAGCTGTTTGACCTGATCGATGTTCAGCAGCCACAAAATCCGTCATAATTTGTTTCAGTATTCCTGACTAATTACTTGTTTTCTGGGATACAGTAGAACTTTCAGGGATTTGCATCTCAAAATGCAAACAGGGTCGCTACAGCTCAATCACTGTCTGGCTCAGTCAGAAGTGTTGGGGCATTAGTGGCGATCGCCCCACAGCAATTTTGAGAGTTCTTAACAAAATCCTCATCAATAAATACTGGGCAAATTTCTGATTTTTCCTTAAGATTAGGCGTTCCCTAGTTTTTTAGAACCTGTCTGAAGACCACCTTGTGATTACTCAAATTTGGATAGAGTAGCGATGCGTACCCTGCCTCCCCTGCGTAAAAGTTTTTAGACAGGCACTTGCGCGAGAGCGAATAAGCTCTATTTATGCCGTGTTTTTTTACGGATGTATCCCTTTTTTTACGGATGTATCCCTAAATACTCTTTAAATACTTTATTTAATGGCTTCTCTGCAACCTGATGAGTCAACCTCTTAACTCCTCTGGCAGTTCAGGAAGGTCTACTGTTACGTCAGAGCAAGTATCTGGTTAAAATTTCAGGAGGGATGAGTATTTTCACTGAATGCACTCACAGCGTATCTGGGCATCACCATCTATGCAAAATCGCCGCTTTGTGACAGTCGTCACAGATCCTTCGCTAAACAATCACTACCTCTGGAATTCCTTCATTACTCAGCCCCATCGACAAATACTCGATGGTAATGGCAGTTTAAGTGTTTTCACGATGGGTCGATTGAAAAAGGGGCGGTCGATTCCTTTTCAAAGCCCTATCACCACCCAGAGTTCCAGTTTTGAGTACCTATGATTACCAGGGATGCTCTGTATAATACTCATTCGAATCCAATGGAACCAACCATCAGGTTGAGTAGACCAGGACGGCATATTCAGCAATCCCAAGAAGCCATTTACGACTTTCTACTGGAAATCGCCAAAAAATGGCCTCCAGAAGAGGTGCTTCTGGAATTTAAGCGTCTCTTCATCTACCATGTTGACTCTGTCAGCTCTGATGCAATGCAGTCGTTGTATGAAATTGTTTTTTCAAACAACGAAGAGGAATTTAGAAACACGCTCAAGCGATGCTGCTACATTCTGGTCAATAACTGGGATGCCACCCGCAACTATAAACCCATCCAGGAACTCATTCAGGCTTTCTCAGATACGACTATTAGCCGAAATACCTCTTCTCCAACCCTGAAGCGATTGCGTCAGTGGGTAGACAATTTTGTAAAGAGCAAGGACTTTGATGAACTCAAACTGTTTGCATCCCGCTATGAAGACCACGAGCGGGGCCCCTGGACTTCACGATACACTTCTTACTTGCTAGTACCGCAATATATTGACCTGAGCAACCCGATTGAGCAGAGAGAGGCGGCGAGGGCTTTATCAAAACAGTTGAAAGATCGGTTTAAGTTTGACCTGGCAATGTATATCGCACGGGCGCAAAGCAATACGCCTGCTGAACGCACTCCCAAAAACCCAACTGTACTTGGTGATGAGGTGCTTCGCCTGATTAAGGCGATCGTGGCAAAACGAGGCCCTTTTAGCTATGCCAATCTGGCAAATATTTTTGTTAATCAGACTAAAAACTTAACCTATAAGGAATTCAAGCAGAGCCTTCAGCAATATTTGATCTTTTCGATTGAAAATCCAGAGTTTGTCGAATCTCTGCAAGTGAAGCTGTCGGAACGAATGGATGACCTGTACAGTAGCTACGATGGAGAAATTGTCACCAATGCATTGATTCTACGGACATGCAACCGGGTAATTGAATATTTGACCACTGAGAATCAGGTTGAACCTTCCCAGTTGTTTGTCCTGCTGTTATCTCAGGGAAACTCGGTTACGCTGGTCATAGTGCTGCTAAAAATTATCCTCGTTTGCAAACATGCCCGTACTCATCTGGAAGCCTGTATTGCCCGGTTAATCAAGTACTACCAGGACTACCCAGAAGATGAGTGTGCCTGGGTTGTGAATTTCCTTGAAGTCTTTAACGTAACGTTTGCTATCCACGCAGAGAATGTGCAGTACAACCTAATCAGGATGGAGGTTGATGAGCTTCAACCAGCTCCTATCTTTGACCCTGATAAGTACCGCATTTTTTCCCAACTGAAAAGTGAACCCAGGTTTGAACTGTTTCCAGAAATTGTTGACTCAGAACAGTTGCTACCAATGGACGATGTAGCAGCTTCGTGAGAGGCTTTGCCAGCCGGCCCTGATATCTGCCGGAATGATTTATTGCTGTGCTCGTATGCGTTGTTCGTCAAGCCATGCCAGTCCTGCCCCGATCGCTTCTGCCAGGACGCTAATCAGACGGTAGAGGGCGACGACGCTTAGGAGAATACCAGGAGAAATGGTTTTGCCCAGGAGAGCGATCGCCGTTGCCTCAAACACTCCAAGGCCACCAGGCGCGCCGGGAACCACCAGCCCCAATAGCCAGGATAGGCTGAAGACGCTAACCAGCAGCGGAATTTGGCCCGGTTCAATTGGGCTAATGGCCCAGAACGTAAACAAAAAGCCCATACTACGTAGCATAAGAAACCCCACTTCACCCTCAAAGGGAACCAGCGGGTAGCTGAGCAATTGGGCAGGGGGAGACGGAGAGTCGCCAGCATTTCCTTGCTGCTTCAGTTTGCTGAGCCATTGCACAATCGGATTGAGCACTCTAGGATGAAGGGCAGCCAGAACCAGCAGCAGCCCCAACCATTGAGCGAGAAGACCGCCAAGGCCAAAACGGGCAGCAATTTGGTGGCTGCACAGGAGTGCCACCAGAAGAGCAGAGGCTACCATCAGTAGAGGTTCCAACAAAACACTGACCGTTGCAATTTCCAAAGCAATCCCGACTCTGGTTGCAGCAGCAATTCGACCATAGAAATGCCAGACATTTCCGGGTAGATACTTAGCGATATTGGTTTTCAGGTAAGTTTGAATTGCCCAGATGGGGGTAATCGATTGTTTGAACGCTTGCAGGATCAGACTCCAGACCCAGCCTGCGCAAACATGGGCCAAAAGGGTAGTGCCGAGGGCGATCGCGAGCCACATCCACCCCCTCACTTCGACCCGGATTGCCGCTACCTGCTGCCAGTTGTCTTTCAGCACCTTACCCAGGAAAAAGAACGTTGCACCCAGAATGATCCAGCGGAGGTAAAGCTTCAGGCGCGAAATCAATGGCTTCATGGAGGAGTAAAATGTTTTAATGTCTTTGGTGTTTCAAAAAAAAGTTCGTAGCTCGGCACACAAACGTTTGCTAAAAATAGCAATTCTTCTCCGATAAAGTTAGCGAAACCAAGTATTCTGGAATAGCTCTGCGCGAGCCAGTTATTTTATGTGAGGCTTAGCACTAAATGCGAGTGTTGCTCCTGTATCCTTTGTTTCCCAAAAGCTTTTGGTCGTTTGAAAAGATTTTAGAGCTGGTCGATCGCAAAGCGTTAATGCCTCCCCTGGGTTTGGTCACAGTAGCGGCTATATTACCCCAATCATGGGAATTTCGGCTCGTAGATCAAAACGTTTGTCCCATCACTGAAGCAGATTGGGACTGGGCCGATCTGGTGATTCTCTCTGCCATGATTGTGCAGAGAGAAGATTTTTTGCATCAAATCTGGGAAGCTAAGCGGCGCGGAAAACGAGTCGCGGTAGGAGGTCCCTATCCTACATCATTACCCCACGAAGCGCAGGCCGCAGGAGCGGATTACTTGATTTTGGACGAGGGTGAAATCACGCTACCCATGTTTGTGGATGCCCTGGAGCGGGGAGAAGCAAGTGGTGTCTTCCGGGCTAACGGTGAAAAGCCTGATGTCACCACAACTCCCATCCCACGCTTTGACTTACTTGACTTCAAAGCCTATGACAATATGTCGGTTCAGTTTTCGCGGGGTTGCCCCTTCCAATGCGAGTTCTGCGACATTATTGTGTTGTACGGGCGCAAGCCTCGCACCAAAACGCCCCAGCAACTTCTGGCAGAATTGGAGCGGCTGTATGAGCTGGGTTGGCAGGGTGCCGTTTTTATGGTGGATGACAACTTTATTGGCAATAAGCGAAACGTCAAGCTGTTTTTGAAAGAACTCAAGCCCTGGATGGTAGAGCATGGCTATCCTTTCCGGTTTCAGACCGAGGCTTCCGTTGACCTGGCAAAGGATCAGGAACTGATGGACTTGATGGTGGAATGTGGCTTCAATGCGGTGTTCTTAGGAATTGAGACGCCTGATGAGGAAAGTCTGACCCTGACCCAGAAGTATCAGAATACAAGAGCTTCCCTCTCAGATTCGGTAGAAACGATTATCCGTTCTGGATTGAGGGTGATGGCCGGGTTCATTATTGGGTTTGATGGAGAGAAACGAGGGGCGGGCGATCGCATCGTTCGCTTTGTTGAACAAACAGACATTCCTAGCGCGATGTTTGGCATATTGCAAGCCCTTCCCGATACTGCACTCTGGCACCGACTGAAAAAAGAAGGCCGTCTGCGTAACCAGGACAGTAAGATTGACCAGGCCACGTTGATGAATTTTGTACCAACCCGTCCCATTGAAGAGATTGCCAGAGAATACGTCGATGCTTTCTGGACCCTGTATGATCCTCTCTGCTACCTGGAACGAACCCACCGGCACTTCCGCAAAATGGGTACTCCTCCTTACTCCAGTACCTCCCGCAAAATTGACTGGGTCAGTGTTCGGGCTCTACTTAAGATTGCCTGGCGACAGGGAGTGATTCGCAAAACCCGGCTCAAATTCTGGCTCAATTTGTTTGATATTGCGTGGCACAACCCCAAAGTTTGGCCAGATTACCTGGCAGTGTGTGCCCATATTGAACACTTCTTGCACTACCGCGAGATTGTACGCGACCAGATTGAGGCCCAACTAACAGAGTACCTGGCTAATGAAGGGAAACTAACGGCTCTAGCTAGCGATGGAAAGGAGAAGGCGATCGCCAGCTAATCAAGAATAGAGTTTGAGCCGGGTACACCTTTTGAGCTAGGTACACTTCTATAACCCATGGATTAGGTAGCCAGAAGCTAGGAGAGAGAAAGTTTCTGGCTTCTGGTTTCTGGCTTTTTTCCCCGATCAGGTATGCGTAATTAAATTGAACAGGGCTGACGCATGTTGCCAAGATCTCTAAGGTTTGCGTAAGCTCGGTTTGAACCCTTCAGATGTTGCTGAATAGCAGGATGAATTGGAACGAAGTTTCAATTCATCCAACTCTAAATTCATCCCCGGAATCAGTAACACTACCCTTCGTTAAATGAGCTTGGCAGCTCGCAAACCAAAATATAAACCCAGTGCCACACCCGTCGCAGCACCCAAAAGCAAGAAATAGGAAATTACTGCCATCGATACATCTCCACTAGACCTAACAAAACTATACAAAAGTATGGCACTCACGGTGAAGTAGGATTGGTGAAAGAGCGCAGGGGGGATGAGTGATAGGATGACGCATCCAGTCCTCCACCCTCCGACTCCTCCACTCCATCACCCGTCCACCCCTACCCGTCTAACAGGGAGTGTCCCAGAAACGAGGCTCTGACTCCTTGAAACCCTGATTCCCTCGACCCCCTTTTCAGAACTGCCGCAAAAAAATTGACAAACCCGTCTAACAACTAACAACCAACAACCAATAACTAACCAACTGCCCCTATGGCCTCCATCATTCCTGTCAATCTTCCCCAATCTGCCTACAACATCACGATCGCTCCTGGCAGCCTGGACAGTCTGGGGGCCGAGATGCAATCCCTGAATCTGGGTAAGAATGTGATGGTGGTGTCCAATCCGGCTATTTTTCGGCATTATGGGGAACGAGCGATCGCGTCACTGAAGCAGGCTGGCTTTACAGTTTCGAGTTGCATTTTGCCTGCTGGGGAGCGCTACAAGACCCTTTCTACCCTGCAAAAGATCTTCGATGCAGCTCTGGAAAATCGGTTGGAGCGGTCTTCTACCCTGGTTGCCCTGGGCGGTGGTGTCATTGGCGATATGACTGGTTTTGCCGCGGCGTCCTGGCTGCGAGGTATTCCTGTGGTGCAGGTCCCCACCTCGTTGTTGGCAATGATCGATGCGGCGATCGGGGGTAAAACAGGTGTAAACCATCCCAAAGGCAAAAATCTAATTGGGGCTTTCCACCAGCCACGCCTGGTGCTGATTGATCCAGAGGTGTTGCAAACTCTTCCTCCACGAGAGTTTCGGGCGGCAATGGCAGAGGTAATCAAGTATGGTGTGATTTGGGATGCCCAATTGTTTGAGCAACTGGAAGCCGCAAAACGGCTGGATCGACTGTCTTACCTAGGCAAAGATTTACTGCAAGAAATTCTCGTGCGTTCCTGCCAGGCAAAAGCACACATCGTTAGCAAGGACGAGAAGGAGGCCGGGTTACGGGCCATCTTGAACTATGGACATACGATTGGTCATGCGGTGGAAAGCCTGATGGGTTATAAGGGGGTAAACCATGGGGAGGCGGTAGCCATTGGGATGGTTGCCGCTGGGCACATTGCAGTTGAGCTTGATTTCTGGGAACATTCTGCGAGCGATCGCCAGTTCACCCTGATTCAAAAATCCAGCCTCCCCACCCAAATACCCGCAGGGCTGGATATCGAAGAGATGCTGATGGCCCTCCAATCCGACAAAAAAGTGAAATCGGGACAGGTCTGCTTCGTCCTCCCCACTCAAATTGGGGCTGCAACTGTGACAGACCAGGTTCCTCCTGATCTCATCCGTCGGGTTGCAAGGCGAATGCAGGCAGCTTAATCAAGATTCAAAACTTTCTCGATCTATCCAGAGTTCTCATGGGATTTACAATCCGGCAAATGCAACTTTCAGACCTGGAAATTGCTGTTTCCTGGGCAGCTCAGGAAGGGCAGAACCCAGGTCTGTATGACATTGCCAACTTCTACACGACCGATCCGAAGGGATTCTTGATGGGCGAACTGGACGGTTGTCCCCTACCCATCTACCCCCGTTCTCAGCTCAGAAGTTTTAGCACCTCTGCATGCATGGAGGCGATTTCTGGGTCGCGCTGGATTGCCTTCTGGTACCGTTGTTCAGAGGGAGTGCCTGCTTGCAGGGAGTGGAGGAGTGATCGCCCATCGTCCAGTAGCGCATCGGCTGTACTGAGCGTCATGGGTTCCTTTGCACTCATGGCTTCATCAATCTGAACGATGTATTGGGAGATGGGACGCAACCAGTTAAACCACTCATGCCCAATCACCAGTTGAAAAAATTCTCCTCTGGATTGTACAGGGCCATTTAATCGCTCATACTCTACCCGTTCAGACTCCAGTAGAGCCTTGTGGAGTTGAAGCAGCAATCCCCGCAGCTCGCGCAGGTGTTGAAATGAGGTTTCTGATGGTAGGCGATTCGAAGACATGAGACAGGATTTCAATCAACACTTTTCCCATGTTGTCACACCATTTTGGATTTTAGATTCTCCTCAAAGTTGGGTAGCAGGGGATTATTGCCGAAACAAAAAGCAAGCGCGGGTCTGGCACTCAGCAGCACCCACAAACAGGCGAGGGCAATCGCTAAGGCCACGGCCAGGAATCGTACAAGCAGATTTCCAGGAAGTTTAGGTAGAGCCACGATAAAGTCAGGGTTGCTGGCTTGAAAATAGGAGCTAGTAAAGCTTGGCGTAAATCAACCGACTATTCTCCACTCCCCACTCCAAAGATTACCAGAAACCAGGAGAGGAGTCCTTCCCTCTGCCAGTTCCTTACCCCTGAATTTCTAACTCATCATTGCTTTCCCTGGCTCGCCACCCAATCATCCCCAACCCGCACAGTCAGATCCGATTCCAGATCGCCCGTTGAAGCGGCTTCAATTGAGCCCAGACCAAGGAGTTGCTGGAGTTCTTCTGCCCCATTCAAATCGCCCTGTTGGACAACGATCTGGGTCTGCCGCTGGCGATCGGCCCACTCAGGGGCAATAAACAGGTTGTAGAAACCAAGTTTTGCCAGGTGTTGCCGCATCTGGTAAGCCGCATCGGGATGACTGGAGGCATTTTGAATCGCAATTCGGAGAGAACTGGCTGAACGCTGATCGGCAGCGGTGATATCAACCGGCTCCACGTCGAAGTATTGCTGCATGACGCGATCGCGCCCAACCGGATCCATAATCCAATAGCTGGCAGCATATTCAGTAGGGGAGCTGAAGCGCCCTGGCAGCATCACCATCTTGAAATTACCCTGACTCAGTTTACGTCCTGCTCCTACTAAGGCCAGCATTTCTTCCATTGTCAGGTTCGTGTCAATGTACTTCTGCATTGAGGCAACCAGGGACGGCAGGCGGGGGATCACCATCGGACTGGTAATCTTCCTGAGCAGGGCTTTGAGAAGAATTTGTTGCCGTTGAACCCGTCCAATATCCCCTAAATCATCATGGCGGAAGCGCGCAAATTGCTCTGCTTGATCACCACTCAGGATTTGCTGACCTTTCTTAAGGTTGATCTTTAACTTCTGAGTCTTGTCCTCATAGAACATATCGCGGGGGACGTAGACCTCAACTCCACCCAGCAGATCGACCAGTTCGCGGAATGCGTCGGTGCTAATCCGTACATAGCGGTCAACCTGGACACCATTAAGCATGCTGCTTACCACTGTCGCGGCCAATTGAGGACCACCACGTACATTCGCATCATTAATCTTGGTAACCCCAACGCCTGGAATTTCAACCTGGGTATCGCGGGGAATGGAGAGCAACTTCACCGTGTCATCAGCCGGGTCAACCCGGAGGAGCAGCATTGTGTCGCTGCGTCCCTCAAAAATCTTCTTAGAGCCTTCAGGGGCATCTAGAACCCGGTCGAGCCCCATCACAAGGATATTTACAGGACGGGCCACCTGGTACTGAAACCCTGTCTGCCAGAGGCTTTCCAGAGAGCGGCCTTCTTTTTGGTTGAATGCTAACCCCGTTGGTAGGGGAATCAGCATCGCACCCGCCAATCCCAGGGTTGCTGAAGCCGCCGCAGCGACGGTTAGCATGACTCCGCGAAAAACCCAGTCAGCGAGCGATCTAGACTGAACAGACGGAACAACCACCGGAAGAGATGGCGTGGATGAGTGCTGGCGATTCGGTTGACCGGGAACGGTGGACTGTTGACCTTTTGTACGGCTCTCGATTTGTGTCACTTCCTCAGATACCTCTTGACTGCGTTTGGAATACTACAGCCCGTCTACCCGGTTTACGGACTAAACTCCAGGTGATTATAGCGTAAGGGGGTTAACTGCCCCGTTTATAGTAGACGAAAATAGACCTTCCATTCGTCGCCACTATACCGGGAGTATAACCAGAACTCCAATCCCTGGGTGCCAGATTTCCTGATTCCTTTGCAAAGGGGATGAAGAAGGAAAAAGAAAAGCCCCCATGCTGATTGTGCGAATGATTTTTTTCGCCTGTGCCAATTCCTCATTCTGGATAGCTAACCTGGATCTATTCAAGATCAGAGGTCAGTAGAAGTCACCATCCCTGCGGTAAAACGCGATCGCCCCAGCGATCTCATCCACGTTTATACAAATCAGCGGTCTGAGGCATCTGTGAAACGTAACTGGCTGAACATCACGGAGTATCTACTACTAATTGGCACAGGAGTTGGTTCGGTTGCGGCAGCCATTGCCATTCAACCCCTGCTGTTTACAGCAGCGCCGATGTCAGCTCTGCTCCTCCTGAATTTAATTAACCGTCGGCGCGGAGACGCCTCCGCCCGTGAAGAAGCGGCAGCATCCGCTGTCCAGCTTGACCAAAAATTCTCAACCGATATTGCAGCATTACAGCAGCAGGTCCAGGTATTACCCAACTTTTTAGACCTGGCTAGTTTGAGAAAATCCGTACTGGCAAAAAGTGAAGAAAACCTGGAAAAGTTAACCCAGGAAATCAACCAGATTAAGCGAGAAATTACCAAACCCGAATGGCGCTTGCTGCGTCAGGAAATGCGCCAGCTCCAGGAACAGTACGCCAGTGTAGCAGACACCCTCAGTGGCATCACTAATCAGCTTCACCGGATGAGTGCAGCCAACCGGGTGGATGGCCTAGAAGATGCGATCGCCCAGGTAAAATCCGAGCTATCCCAACTGCGGGTCAACCTGCAAAACCTCAGTGACGAACAAAAACTCAACAGCAACCGTGTCCTGCAGGAACAGATTGACCACCTCAACCGTCGCCTCAACAAGCTGCCACCTCCCTTTGACGCCAGTTCCCTCAAGCAGGACGTAGATTCGCTCGTCAAAATGATGGGCGATATGGTTTCCCGCCGCGAACTGGCAAAAATTACAGCCCAGGTCGAAAAGCTGTCCCAGCAGAGCGAATCCTTTGAACAGTCGCTCACCCCGCTCAAAGTGGCTACGGCCATCCTGAAAAAGCAACTTGATACGCTTACAACCAAAGTAAATGTTGGGGAACAGGTTTCCGACAAATTGCTGGAAAATTCCATGACGCAATCCCAGGCATCGCTGCTTGAAAATTTGAGATCAACCGTGGCCGGACTGGAGCAACGTCTGAACCAACTGCCAGTCAATGCCGACCTGTCTATCCTGCGTCACGAAATGCAGGGAATTGTCTCCAATCAGTTAGGTCCTCTGCAACAGCAGTTGACCGCTGTACAACAGTTGACTCAGAGTATTGATCGGCAGCAGAAAACTCTGCGTGAGTGGGTCAATCGATTGCCCCAGGTACTGGACACAACTGCTTTACAAAACGAGGTGAAGTACCTGGCAGCACGGGTCGAGTGGGCAGAGAACAGTGCGCTGGATGTGCAGTCGCAGGTGGAAGCCGCCATTAAGAGCCAGCTGGGCGATGTGGCTCAGCCATTGCAGGCAAACCAGCCGGGTAGACAATACGAGCTGATTTTTGACGTCAAAGGAGGAGACGCTACCCAGGGGTTTAGTCGAACCGTTTTAGAAGAAGCGCTGGATAAGGCTCAGGCACGGCTGATTGTTGTGTATCCCTTCCCTACCCCAGAAACTCTGAACAGCACCATCATCCAGAAGTTTCAGGTATTCTTGAATCGGAAAGGTTGTCTGGATATTGGCTGGGGGCACCTGGGCGATGTTGCCAGCCACCATTTTCCCCGCTCAATTGATCGCCGCCGTCATCTGGATACTGAGGAGAAGGGGTTTCTCTACGACACCCTTAACCAACTTACCCAACTGAAGCGGAAGTATCCTGACCAGTTCCGGTTTAAGGTGCTGGGCACCAGTGAAAACTTTTTGGTATGCGATCGCAGCTTTGCCATTCTGGGTGCCCAGTCGGTTGCCACTGCCAGTGTGGTCTTTCCCCAGGCAGCTGTGGGGTTACGCACCAGCGACCCAGAGGTCATTCAAGGACTGGTTGATCGTTTTGATGATCCCGCCCTTGATCCCAACGATGCCACAGCCTACTTTAACCGGGCTGCAACCCGCTACGACTTGGGCGATCGCGCCGGAGCCATTGCCGACTACACAGAAGTTCTGCGTATCCACCCCAGCGATAGCATTGTTTATAACAACCGGGGATTGGCTCGCTATGAGCTGGGCGATCGCCAGGGGGCGATTGAGGATTTCAGTTCCGCTGTGCAACACGATCCTCAAAACTATGTAGCCTACTGCAACCGAGGCTTTGTCCGCTCAGAAATGGGAGATAAATTGGGGGCGATCGAGGACTACACCGAAGCCATTCAAATCAATCCCGACTACTCCACTGCCTATTTCTACCGGGGACTTGCCCGCACCCGGATGCACAACAAGCTGGGGGCAATTCAAGACTATACGGAAGTGATTCGCCTCAATCCCCAGGATGCCACGGCTTACTTCTATCGCGGACTTGCCAGCATTAAGCTTGGTCATCATCTGGATGCAACCAAAGATCTGCGTCAGGCAGCGCAGCTTTTTTCTGCCCAGGGCGACACCGCCAACTATCAACAAACCCTCCGCACACTCAAAAAGCTGCATAAAACGCTGGTGATCGCTGGAGCGACGGAACCCGTAGCGAATGGAGCATAATGCTTTATAACTGTCGCCAGGTTGCTTAGGACACTGGGTTTAAGAGGGGGTGTGGGGGCTTCGCCCCCAGCCAGGGGTTCTACCCCTGCACCCTGTCCTAAGCGGCAGACCTAACA